>NZ_JBZWBG010000029.1:0-75453 GCF_058680555.1 Pseudomonas sp. YA1 | reverse complement strand
ATGATCGAGCTGCTCAACGCCCTGACCGCCTACGCCAGCGCCGAGGACCAGCACATCCGCGCCCTCGGCAACTGGCAGACCTCGCGCCTGCGACTGGCGGCGAGCCTCGGTCGCCTGGGCTTCTGGAGCCTGCGCTGAAAAGCCCGGAAAGCGCCGCTGCCCTCTACCTCTCGCGCTTGTCCGGCTGGCCGCCATCGCGCAGGATGCACCCAGCCCCCGCGACGAGAGACCGCATGATCGACGACATCCGCTACCTGATCGTATTCGCCAAGATCGCCGAGACCGGCTCCGTCTCCGGCGGCGCCGAGGCGCTGGGCCTGAGCGCCGCGACCGCCAGCCTGCACCTGTCCAGGCTGGAACGGAACCTGGGCCGTGCGCTGCTCTACCGCAACAGCCGCAAGCTGTCGCTGACCCAGGACGGCACGCAGTTGCTGGACACCGCCCGCTCCATGCTGGAACTCTACGAGAAGGGCTTCATCGAGTTCCGCCAGCGCGCCGTCTCGACCCGCAACAGCCTGCGCATCTCGATGCCCGCGGTGTTCGTCAACGGCGACTTCACCCGTCACCTGGCAGCCTTCATCGAGGAGCATCCCGACCTCGACCTCGGCATCGCCTGCGACGACAGCCGCCACGACATCATCGGCGACGGCATCGACATCGCCTTCCGCATCGGCGACCTGCCGGACAGCTCGCTGAAGGCCCGTCACCTGTTCCTGCTGCCGCGCCAGGTAGTGGCGGCGCCGGCATTCCTGGCCCGGCACGCGCCGCTGGAACACCCGCGCGACCTGCAGCGGCTGGAATGGATCGGGCTCGGCATGCGCCCCGACAGCCGGCTATTCCGTCATGCGCGGGACGACGAGGAGGTACGCGTCGACTACACCCCGCGGGTGCGCGTCGACAGCGTCGAAGCCTCCTGCCGCCTGGCCCGCCTCGGCGTCGGCCTGGCCGCGCCGCCGACCTACCTGAGCGACGAGCCGATCCGCCGCGGCGAGTTGCGCGCGGTGCTGCCGGAATGGCGCCTGGAGCCGTTGAAGGTGTATGCGGTGTGGCCGCCCAACGTACCCGCCAGCAGCATCGCCTATACCCTCATCAATCGCCTCTACGACGCCTTCAACCCGAGCTAGCGGCGAGTTGCAGGTAGAGCATGTAGCCGGCGGTCAGCACCAGGGTGCCGCCCATCGCCCGATTGAACAGGCGCACCCGCCGGGGGCTGTCGAGCAGCAGCGCCACGCGGTCGCCGAGCAGTGCCCAGGCGGCCAGCGAGAGGTAGCAGACCACCAGGTAGATGGCCATGAAGACCAGCAGCGGCGCGTGCGTGCTCGGGCTGGCGAACAAGGCCACGCCGGAAGCGCAGGCGATCCAGGCCTTGGGATTGAGCCATTGCAGGAGCACGCCCTGGAAGAACCCGGGGACCCCGTTTTCCTCAAGGGCCAGGCGTGGATCCGCGGTGGCGATGCGGTAGCCGACATGGGCGATGAACGCCGCGCCGGCCATCCCCAGGTAATCGAAGAAGCGCGGGTAGGCCTCGATCGTGCGGACGAACCAGAAGCCGACGAAGGCCAGCAGCAGGACGAAGCCGAGGGTGGCGCCGCTGACGAACGGCAGGGTCCGGCGGAAACCATGGTTGGCGCCGGAAGCGACGATGGTCAGGTTCACCGGACCGGGGGAAATCGACAGGCTCAGGGAGAACGCGCCCATGGCGAGCAGCAGGGCTAGCGGCATGGGTCGGACTCCCCGGTCGGGTTGCGGGCTGGCTGGTGCGGGGCGGGCATGGGTTTCCTCCGTAGGCTCCTGGCGGGGCGCGACCGAACGGGTTGCGCCGCTGCCCGGAACGCTACAGGGAAAGCCCACCGACATTAACGGGGCAAGGCTCAAGGCTGGTTTTGATTTTCCGCGCTTGACGACTGCGCCGGGCGGCTGACGCCTCAGCCCTGGTCGCGCTTGCGATACAGCCCCGCGGCCGGCGGGGCTTCCTTTACGAAACGCAGAGACGCGGGCGGAGGCTCAGAACCACTTGTCGTTGCGCTTGCGCCGCACCCGCAGCAGCGACGGCAGGATCAGCCCGGCGAACAGGCCGGCGCCGGCGATGCTGCCGCCGTAGACCATGTAGCGCATCAGCACCTGCTTGTTCTCGTCGCCCAGTTGCGCCTGCACCGCCCGCAGGTCGGAGCGGGCCTTGCCGAGTTCGGCGTCCAGGTTGCTGCGCGCCGCCTGCAATTCGTCGATCAGCTTCTTGCGCGTGTCGAGGGTTTCCTGCATGCCCTGCACGCGGGTCTTCCAGGTGTCGTTGATGCCGTCCAGCTCGGCGGTCAGGGCGGCCACCTTCTGTTCCAGTTGCGGCAGACGCTCGGCCTGGCCGGGAACCTCCTGCAAGTCGCGGCTGGGAATCCACACGGTGCTGCCGTTCTCGCCGCGCACCTGGCTGTAGTTGCCCTGGGTGCCGAGCAGCTCGACCTTCTGCCCGGAGGTGAGCGTGCCGACGATGCGATAGCCGTCGGTGGGGCCGCTGCGCACGAAAGTGGTCAGGCTGTCGCTCACCCAACGCGCGTTGCCGGTCGCCTCCTCGGCCTGCGCCGGAGCGCCGGCCGCCAGCAGGCCGCCAAGCAGGCAGGCTCCGATGACGCGGTTCTGGAACGGGGAAAGAGCGGCGGGGATGCGACGGGATAGGGACATGGCAATCTTCACATGGCGAGAGAACGAAACCCGCAAAGGGGAGCGAAAAAGCCGGCCAGTCGAATTGTTATGGACAAGCGCGCGACCGGGACGGGGCTACCGCATGGCCAAGGGCCATGTGCCTGGCCCGGTTGGGCCGACGGCTGACAGACAGCGCTCGGGGCGATTGAGTTCACTCGTTTCCGCAGGAATGGATGGATGGTTGTAACAGCAGAATGCCAGGCCTGCCGACGGCCAGCGCTGCCCAGGCTGCGACCTGTCCGGATGATCCCCGGGGTACGACGGTATCTACGCCAAGGCAGAGGCTCCCTCGCCTGTACCACGCCCCACCGGTCGGATGGCGTGCTGCGATACAGCGGGCCCGTCAGGCGGCCAACCGCAGGCGGTCACTCGCTCGCCATCGCCGCCAGGTCGCGGCCGTCGCCGGCCCTTTCCATCATTCCTCCGCCAGGTGCCCGGCGAAGGTAGTGGCGCTGTAGCGCTCGCGGAACAGCCCCTTTTCCACCAGGCGCGGCACCACCTGTTCGAGGAACAGCCGCAGCGAGCCGACCGAGCCTCCCGGCGCGGCGATGAAACCGTCCATGGCGCCGGCGGCGGCCCAGTCGACGATCTGCTCGACGGCATCGTCCACCGTACCGATGACCTGCCAGTGCGCCGCGGAAACCACCTCGGGGCGCAGCAGCAACTGGTCCAGGCGTAACGTCTCGCGCTCGATCAGGCGCCGCAGCAGGTCGGTGTGGGTGCGGCTGCCGGGGTTGGCCACCGGCGGCGGCAGGTCGGCCGCGGAAATCGGCCGGTCCAGCGGCCAGTCGCTGAGGTCGAGGCCGAGCATCTGCCTGATCGTGGCGAACTTGCGCGCGCGGTCCAGGCGCGCGTGGGTCTGCATGAAGATTTCCCGCGCCTCCTCGCGGCTCTCCGCCAGGTACAGGCTGAAGCCCGGCAGCAGGCGCACGTCGCGCGGCGAGCGACCGTGGCGTTCGGCGCGGCGGGAAAGGTCGCGGCGCAGTTCCAGGGCAGCCTCCTTGTCCGGGGTCGGCGCGAACACCAGGTCGGCCACCGAGGCGGCGAAGTCGCGCCCGCTCTCGGAGGCGCCGGCCTGCACCAGGGGAATCCGCGCCTCGCCGAAGGCCGGCAGGTTGAGCGGTCCCTTGACCTTGAGGAATTCGCCGTCGTGGTCGACCGGGTGCACCCGGGAAACGTCGGCGTAGCGGCCGCTCTCGCGGTCGACCAGGAGTGCCTCGCGGGGGAAGCTGTCCCACAGGTCGTGCACCAGCCGGGTGAACTCGGCGGCGCGCGCGTAGCGCTGCTCCGCATCGGGCATCGCGTCCAGGCCGAAGTTCTCGTGGCCCTGCAGCGCGGTGACGATGTTCCAGCCGGCGCGGCCGTTGCTGATCCAGTGCAGCGATTGCAGCTGCCGGGCCACCACGTAGGGCGGATAGAACGTGGTGGAGACCGTCGACACCAGGCCAATCCGCGAGGTTTCGCGGGCGACCGCGGCAAGCAGTACGGTGGGATCCAGGCTGGCGAAGCCGGAGCCGGTCTCCAGCACGTCCAGTGGCAGGCTGCTGACGTCCGGGCGAAACACGAAGTCGAGGTGGGCGGCTTCGGAGCGCCTGGCGATGTCGACGGCGAAATCGCTGCCGAAGATGCCTTCGATATTGCTGTCGGGGCGCCGCCAGGCATCGCCGCTGAGCCAGGTGGGGGCCAGCGACATGCCGATGTGCAAGCGTTTCGGGGTACTCATCGTGCCAATCTCCTGTATGGGCTCTGGGGCTGGGCCGGCCCTGCGCGGGGCCGGCTTCTCGGGGCGCCTAGAAGGTGCCCTTGATGCCGATGCCGAGGGTCCGCGGCTGCGTCATGCTCGCCTCGATGCCGCCGATCCCCCGGTTTTCCTGCATGTAGGTGGGCGAGCGGTCGTCGAACACGTTCTTCACGTAGCCATAGAGCTGCACCTGGTCGTTGAAGCGGTAGCTGGCGCGGGCGTCGGTGAGGGTGTAGGCCTTGATCGAGTAGGCCTTGGTGTTGGCGGTGTCCGAGTAGTAGCCGTCCAGGTAGCGCACCTGGGCGTTCAGGTTGAGGCGCTCGGTGACGTCCCAGCTCGGTCCGAAGCTGAGGGTATAGCCCGGCGAGCGGGCGAACTCGTTGTGCTCGTAGCCGGTATTGCCGGACATCTCGTCGATCCGGGTGCGTAGCACGCCGGCGCTGGCCTTCAGCCGCAGGTCGTCGCGCAGGCGATAGTCGAGGTCCAGCTCCATGCCGTAGGCGTGGGCCTTCTCGGCGTTGATGGTGTACGACTGCGCCACCCCCGGCGAAACCACCACCGGGATGTTGTACTGGGCGTCCTTGAAATCCATGAAGAACAGGTTGCCGTTCAGCAGCAGGCGGCCGTCGAGCAGGCTGGCGCGGGTGAACAGTTCGTAGTTCCAGATGGTTTCTTCCTTGAAGTAGGCCCAGTTGCGGGTGGTCAGGTTGAGCGACACGCCCCCGGGGTTGTAGCCGCGGCTGACCAGGCCGCCGACGGTCCAGTCCGGGGTCGCGGCGAAGGCCAGGGAGACTTTCGGCAGGAAGGCCGAGAAGGTCTTCTGGTAGTCCAGCGGACGCGGCGCCAGCACCGAGTTGCCGCTGCGCTCGATGCGATCCTCCTGGTAGCGCAGGCCGGTGGTCAGGGTCCAGCGGTCGCTCAGGCGGTAGTTCAGCTCGCCGAACACACCGAGGTTCTTCTTCGTGTCGTCGAAGGCCGACAGCCCGCGCAGGTGCAGTGTCTCGTCGGTGCGGGTGCGGGCGTAGTAGACCCCGCCCATGCCACTGATCCGGTCCTCCTGCTCGCCGAAGCTGACCCGCGATTCGTTGGAGGCGTTCTTCTGGCGGATGTCGGCGTCGCCCTCGCCGCCCGCGCCGGTGGTGCGGTGCACCGAGGACAGCGAGTACTGCGCCTGGTTGAACAGGCGGATGCCGTTGTCGAGGTCATAGGCGACGTCGAGGATGCTGGTGTTGGTGTCCTGCTCCCAGCTGGGCATGGTGGTCGAGCGATGGTCGAGCTTGTCGAACGGGCGGGTCGCCGCTTCCTGGGTCGGACGGTTGCTGTCGTTGTGGGAGAAGGTGAACTTGCTCTCCAGGCCCGGAATTCCGCTGGGCAGCCAGAGCAGCTTGGCGCGCGCGTTGAGGGCGCGGAAGTCCTGGTCGGTGCCGCTGTCCTGGAACTTCGGGTTGTCGTAGTCGATGAAGGTGTCGCGGCCCGCGTAGTCCACCGCCAGGCGCCCGGCGAAGTCCTGCGCCAGCGGGCCGGACACTGCGATCGAGCTGCGCCGCGAATGGTAGCTGCCGATCTCCGCCTGGTAGGCAGCCTCGGGGCTGAAGGTCGGGTCCTTGGTGTTGACGATGATCGCCCCGGCGATGGCGTTGGCGCCCTGGGAGGTGGTCTGCGGGCCGCGGAACACCTCGATGCTGTCGACGTCCCAGACCGAGGTCGCGCCGAAGAACATCTCGTTGTAGTTCAGGTAGTGGCCATCGAGGTTGATCGTCGCCCGCGGCACTGTGCCGCCCCAGAACACGTTCTGCCCGTTGTTCGGGCCCTGGGTGTCCTGGCCGCGGATGATCGGCGCGCCCACCGAGTCGGTGTAGACCACGTTGGGACTGCCATTGATCACCTCGGCGACCGAGGCGTTGCCGGTCTGCTTGCGGTCGATGTCGCGGGCGCTGGTGAGCGATACCGAGGACGCCGTGTCCTTCAGCGAGCGTTCACGTTTCTCGCCGGTCACGACCAGCGCCTTGAGGGCGGCGGGTTCGTCCTCGGCGGGCGGGTTTTCCCGGGCCAGTGCCGATGGCGAGGCGAGCAGGGTGGACAGCGTGACGACGCCGATTCCCCGGTTGAGCGTGCGGTGCGTGCGGGCGTTCAAGGATCTTCTCCAAATGGGAATGACTCTCTTTTCCATTCAGGCTATCACGTCACCAGAACATTCCTCAATGGGGAATAGATTCCTCATTGCGAAATATGAAATCTCCTACACCCGTCCCTTCCGCGGCGCCCCACCGCCCCGGGGAATCGGTATCATGGGCGCCGCCCGCGCCACCGCAGCGCGGACCGAAGCCTATGGATCAACCGTGGTGAGGAGACCGAGCCGTTGAATACTTCGCAGCCCCCGGCGGACGAGATGCCGGACGCCCCGGGCGAAAAGCGCTCCGGCACCATCCAGTCGGTGTCCATCGCCGCGCGCTTCCTGAAGACCCTGGCCAACGCCGAAGGCGAGCTAGCCCTCGGCGAAGTGGCCCGGCGCACCGGCACCGGCGGCTCCACCGCGCACCGCTACCTGCAGAGCCTGGTGAAGGAAGGCCTGGCCCGCCAGGACCCGCTCAGCGGTCTCTACGACCTCGGGCCGGCGGCGCTGAGCATCGGCATAGGCGCGCTGAAGCGGATCGACGCGGTGGATATCGCCGCCCGCCACATGAAGGCCCTGGCCCAACGGCATGCCGCCAGCGGCGGGGTGGCGATCTGGACCGAGCGCGGCCCGACCCTGGTGCGCTGGTACCGCAGCGCCTATTTCTCGATCAACCCGCTGGCCCTGGGCGATATCCTGCCCATCGACAATACCGCTTGCGGCCTGGTGTTCCAGGCCTTCCTGCCGAAGGCCGTGGTCGACGCCGCGCGCAAGCAGCAACCGGCGCACTTCCGCGGCAGCCCGCCGAGCCGCGCGCTGCTCGACGAGGTGCGTGAGCGCTGCTGGGCCGAACTGACCAGCCACCTGCTGTCGAATGTCACCGGCCAGGCGGCGCCGGTGTTCGACGCCCAGCAGGAGATCGTCTGCGCCATGACCACGGTGACCGATCTCGGCCAGTTGCAGTCGGCGGAAGACCGCGACGCGCTGTTCCACGAGGCGCTGCAGGTCAACCAGTCCACCGGTGGCCTGGTACTCCACCCCGGCATGCGGCCGCCGCCGCGCTGAGCCACCTCAGCCCGGCGCGTCGGCGGCGATCCCGCGCGGCACCAGCAGCGGCGTGCCGCTGACCGGGTCGGCGATGATCAACGAGCGCAAGCCGAACACCTCCTCCACCAGACGCTCGGTGAAGATATGCGCCGGCGCGCCCTCGGCGAGGATCGCGCCGTCACGCATGGCGATCAGGTGCGAGGCATAGCGGCAGGCCTGGTTGAGGTCGTGCAGCACGGCGACGATGGTGCGCCCCTGGCGATTCAGCTCGGCGAGCAGTTCGAGCAATTCGATCTGGTGGACGATATCCAGGTAGGTGGTCGGCTCGTCGAGCAGCAGCAACGGGGTTTCCTGCGCCAGCACCATGGCGATCCACACGCGTTGCCGCTGGCCGCCGGAGAGCGCGTCGAGCGGTCGCTCGGCCAGGCCGTCGACCCGCGTGGCGCGTAGCGCCGCCGCTACCGCGCGCTCATCCGCCGGCGACCACTGGCGCAGGAACGACTGGTGCGGATAGCGCCCGCGCGCCACCAGCTCGGCCACCGTGATGCCATCCGGCGCCAGCGCGCTCTGCGGCAGCAGGCCGAGACGCCGCGCCACTTCCCGCCCCGGCAGGCTGTGGATATCCCTGCCATCCAGCACCACCCGGCCCTCGGCCGGCGCCAACAGGCGCGACAATGCCGCCAGCAGGGTCGACTTGCCGCAGGCGTTGGGCCCGACGATCACACTGAACGAACCCTCGGGGATGGCCAGCGAGAGATTCCGCGAAACGGTCCGCGCGTCGCGACGCAAGGTCACGGCGTCCGCGTGCAGGCGATGGGTCATGGGAGGTTCCTGGATAAGAATGGCTCGAATGTGTGGAATCGATTCTACATTATGGAATATACTGCATGAGAAGCATTATCATATGAATCCGTCCGCCCGGCTTCCCCTACAGCGAAAACAGCCTTCATGCCGACCCGCCGCCGCTCCGCCCTGCCGCCTCTCGCCCTCGCCCTGAGCCTGTTCGCCACCCTCGCCGCGGCCGGGGAGACGAAGCCGGCGCGGATCGTCTCCACCACCCCGAGCGTCACCGGCATCCTGCTGGCGATGGACGCGCCGCTGGTGGCCAGCGCCGCCACCACGCCAAGTCGCCTGACCGACGCCAAGGGCTTCTTCTCGCAATGGGCGAAGGTCGCCGACCAGCGTGGCGTCGAGGTGCTCTACCGCAACCTGCGCTTCGACATCGAAGCGGTGATCGCCCAGGATCCGGACCTGCTGGTCGCCTCCGCCACCGGCGCCGACAGCGCCGCGCCATACCGTGCGGAGCTGGAGGCGCAGGGCGTACCGACGCTGGTGGTCGACTACTCGAAACACAGCTGGCAGGAACTGGCTACCGAGCTGGGCCGGCACACCGGCCTGGAACGCCAGGCGCAGGCCGCCATCCAGCGCTTCGACGCCTACACCGCCGAAGTCGCCGCGGCCATCGCGCCGCCGCAGGGCCCGGTCAGCGTGGTCGGCTACAACATCGCCGGCAGCTATTCCATCGGCCGCCAGGCCAGCCCCCAGGCACGCCTGCTCGAAGCCCTCGGCTTCCAGGTGGCGGAACTGCCGGAGGCGCTGGCGGGCAAGGTGACGCGCGCCTCGGACTTCCAGTTTATCTCGCGGGAAAACCTGCCCGCCGCGATCGCCGGCGACAGCGTGTTCCTGCTCGGCGCCAGCGACGACGACGTGCAGGCGTTCCTCGCCGACCCGGTGCTGGCCAACCTGTCGGCAGTGCGCGAAAAGCGCGTGTACGCCCTGGGCCCCAGTTCCTTCCGCATCGACTACTACTCGGGGCGGCAGATGATCGACAACGTCGCCCGCCATTTCCGCTGAGCCATGCGCCCGTTCGCCGGAAATCCACCCATGCAGGCGTCCCCGATGCGCCGCCGGCGCCTGCGCGCCTGGGGCCTGCTCGCCGGCGCGCTGCTGCTCGCGCTGGCGGCCCTGGCCAGCCTGGCGCTGGGCTCGCGGCCGGTGCCCCTGGCGGTCACCCTGGATGCCCTGCAAGCCGTCGATCCGCACGATGATCGCCACCTGGTGGTACGCGAACTGCGTCTGCCGCGCACCCTGGTGGCGCTGCTGGCCGGTGCGGCACTGGGAGTGGCCGGCGCGCTGATGCAGGCGCTGACGCGCAATCCGCTGGCCGAACCCGGCCTGCTGGGAATCAACGCCGGCGCGGCGCTGGCGGTGATCGTCGGGGTCGCGCTGTTCGACCTGGCGAGCATGGGCCAGTACCTCGGTTGCGCCTTCCTCGGCGCCGGCCTGGCCGGCATCGCCGTATTCCTTCTCGGCCAGGCCCGCGAGACCGGCACCAACCCGGTGCGCCTGGTGCTGGCGGGTGCCGGCTTGTCGGTGATGCTCGCCTCGCTGACCGGAATCATCGTGCTGAACGCCCCGCCGGAAGTCTTCGACCGCTTCCGCCACTGGGCCGCCGGCTCGCTTTCCGGCAGCGGCTTCGCCCTGCTCGGATGGCCGGGCCTGGCCATCGGCGCCGGGCTGGCCGCCGCCTTCGCCCTCGCCGCCAGGCTCAATGCCCTGGCCCTGGGCCAGGAGATCGGCCAGGCGCTCGGCGTCGACCTGCGCCTGACCTGGCTGCTCGCCTGCCTGGCGGTGATGCTGCTGGCCGGCGCGGCCACCGCCCTGGCCGGGCCGATCGCCTTCGTCGGCCTGGTCGCCCCGCACCTCGCGCGGTTGCTGGCCGGGCCGGACCAGCGCTGGATCCTGCCTTTCTCGGCGCTGATCGCCGCCGGCCTGCTGCTCGGCGCCGACATCCTCGGGCGGCTGCTGGCGGCGCCGGCGGAGATCGCCGCCGGAATCGTCGCTTTGCTGCTCGGCGGGCCGGCCTTCATCGTCCTGGTCAGGCGCTTCCGCCTGAGTCGCCTGTGAACGGCCTCCACGCCCTGCGCCTGGGTTCCCTGTCGCTGCGTTGGCGGCCACGGGCGGCGCTGGCCTGCCTGGTCCTCGCGGGGATCGGGCTGGCGCTGGCGGCGGCCCTGCTGGGGACCGGCAGCCTGGCGCTGGGCCCGGCAGAGGTGTTCGCCAGCCTGCTCGGCCAGGGCCAGGACCCCACCGCCCAGCGCATCGTCCAGCGCGTGCGCCTGCCACGGGTGCTCACCGCCTGCCTGGTTGGCGCCGCGCTGGGCATGGCCGGGGCGATCTTCCAGTCGATCTCGCGCAATCCGCTGGGCTCGCCCGACGTCATCGGTTTCACCACCGGCGCCGCCAGCGGCGCCATCGTGCAGATCATCCTGTTCGATGCCGGCCCGCTGGCCACCTCGCTGGCGGCGCTGGCCGCCGGCCTGTGCACGGCGCTGGCGGTGGTGCTGCTGGCGCGCCGGGGCGCCACCGCCGGCGGCTACCGCCTGGTGCTGGTGGGCATCGGTGTCGGCGCCAGCCTGTCGGGCCTGAACAGCCTGCTGCTGGTCACCGGCAACCTCGACCAGGCGATGTACGCCCAGCTCTGGCTGGCCGGCTCGCTGAACACCCGGACCTGGTCGCACGTCGTCCCGGCAGCGCTGGGCCTGCTCGCCAGCGTGCCGCTGGCGCTGTACCACGGTCGACGCCTGGAGGTGCTGGAGCTGGGCGATGCCAGCGCCGCCCAGCTCGGCGTGGCGGTGGAGCGCGTGCGCTTGCAGATGGTCCTGGTCGCCGTCGGCATGACCGCCATCGCCACCGCCGCGGCCGGCCCCATCGCCTTCATCGCCCTGGCCGGCCCGCAACTGGCCCGGCGCCTGACCCGCTCGGCCGGGGTGCCGTTGCTGTCCGGCGCATTGATGGGCGCGGTCCTGCTGCTGGCCGCCGACCTGCTCGGCCAGCGCCTGGCATACGTCGCCAACCTGCCGATCGGCCTGATGACCGGCCTGCTCGGCGGTTTCTACCTGCTCTGGCTACTGCTGCGCAGCCGCCGGATCTGAGCCCCGGCCTCAACGACCGCCCAGGCTGCCACCGCCGTCGACGCCGATCACCTGGCCGGTGACGAACGAAGCGCCCTCGCTGAGCAGGAACTCGATCAGCGCGGCCACTTCGTCCGGCCGCCCGAGCCGCTGCATGGGGATGGTCGAGAGAATCCGCCGCTCCTCCTCGCCGCCGACCGGGCGAGTCTGGCGGAACAGTTCGGTCTCGATCGGCCCGGGCGCCACCGCGTTGACCGTGATGCCCAGCGGCGCCAGCTCCAGCGCCCAGGTGCGAGTCACCCCGACCAGCGCGCTCTTCGCCGCGGCGTAGGCGGTGCGTTCGCGGGCGCCGTGGATCGCCCGGCTGCACAGGTTGACGATGCGGCCCGCCGGCGAACGTTTGAGCCCCGGCAGGCAGGCCTGGGCAAGCTGCACGGCGACCCGTACGTTGAGGTCGAAGACCTGTTGCAGAGCGGCCAGGTCGAGGTTCTCCAGGCTTTGCGGCAGGGCGATCCCGGCGTTGTTGACCAACGCATCCACGGCGCTTTCCGAGAGCAATCCGCGCAGCGTCTCGGCGGTTTGCGCAGGATCGGCCAGGTCGCAGCACAGCAGACGTCCAGGAAAGTCGTCGCTGGCATGGCGGGCGATGCCCACTACGCGCCAGCCGGAGGCCGCCAAGCGCCTGGCCAGGGCCAGGCCGATGCCACGGGTGGCGCCGGTGACCAGCGCGGTACGATGATTCGTCATGACGATTCCCCAGCGTGAAATGGTCCCCCCGACGCCGCACCTTACGCCTCGCCGGCGGCCGGCGACAGCCCGCGGACTTTCTCCGACGCCGCGCTTCGGCGAACATGGCGCGCATCATCCCCCTTCGCGAGAGGTCGCGGTGTTTTCCTCAGAACGTCTGAAAGGCATAGACGTCTTCGTCTGCGTCGCCGAAGCCGGCAGCTTCAGCGCGGCGGCGGAGCGACTGCACCTGACCGCCTCGGCGGTGAGCAAGGCCATTGCCCGGCTGGAAGACCGCCTCGGCCTGCGCCTGTTCGAGAGGACCACTCGTCGACTGGCGCTGACCGACGCCGGCACGACGTTCTACCGCACCTGTTCGCGTGTGCTCGGCGACCTCGAAGAGTCCGAGCTGGCGCTGCACGCCGAGCACCACCAGACAGGCGGACGCATCCGTCTCGACCTGCCTGCTTCCTACGGGCGCCTGCACGTGCTACCGGTGGTGCTCGACTTCGCCAGGCGCCACGCGCTGCTCGTGCCACATATCTCCTTCAGCGACGACTTCATCGACCCCGTCAGCCAGGGCATCGATATCCTGGTGCGCATAGGCGGTCCGGATATCTGGCCGGAAACCCTCGGTCACCGCTACCTCGGCGCACAGCGCCTGGTGTTCTGTGCCGCGCCGGCCTACCTCGCCGCACACGGCGAGCCCCGCGATGTGGAAGAGCTGGCCGCTCACGACTGCGTGCTGTACGGCCAGGGCGATGGCCTGACCACCCCCTGGAACTTCCCGGGACACCAGCCAGGCGAGCTGGAACGACGGGTGATGCCGACGCGGATCGCGATAGGCGATGGCGAGGGCGTGGTGCAGGCACTGCTTGCCAGCCACGGCATCGGCCAATTGCCGACCTGGCTGGTCAGCCGGCATCTGGAGAGCGGGCGCCTGCGCGAGGTCCTGCCACAACTGGCCAGCGACGGCCTGTCGATCAACCTGGCCTGGCAGAAGCGACGTGAAAACCTGCCCAAGGTCGGCGCCCTGCTCGACGTGCTTGGCCGCAGCCTCATCCCCTCCGGCCACATCTTGGGCAATTAATGAATTTGATTCCTCGCATAGAGGAAAAAACGCCAGGGATAGGAATTCGGAGAATCAATAGCATGGCGGCCTTCCATTCGAGGAATGCCGCTTCCATGACCGTCTTCACCAGCCCCGTTCCGGCCGCCGCCCCTCGCTCCACACTGAGCGTCGCGATCCTGGCCTTCTCCGCGTTTCTCATCGTTACCACCGAATTTCTCATCGTCGGCCTGTTGCCGAGCCTGGCCCGCGACCTGCAGATATCCATCTCCGCGGCAGGCCGGCTGGTGACCCTGTTCGCCTTTACCGTGATGCTCTTCGGGCCGCCGCTGACCGCCGTGCTCGCCCACCTGCCACGCAAGCCGCTGTTCGTCGCCATCCTGCTGGTGTTCGCCCTGTCCAACGGCCTCGCCGCGCTCTCGACCGACCTCAGGCTGCTCGCCGTCGCCCGCTTCGTGCCGGCGCTGATGCTGCCGGTGTTCTGGGGCACCGCCAGCGAAACGGCAGCGCAACTGGCCGGTACCGAGCGCGCCGGGCAGGCCATCGCCAGGGTCTACCTGGGCATTTCCTGCGCGCTCCTGCTGGGCATTCCGCTCGGCACCCTGGCCGCCAACGGCATCGGCTGGCGCGGCGCCTTCTGGATACTCGCCGGGCTGTCGCTGCTGATGGCCGTCGCCCTCGTCCTGTTCATGCCCGCCGTGGACCGTGGCGAACGTCTCGATCTGCGCCGGCAGGCGCGGATATTCGGCGAACCGCTGTTCCTCGCCAATGTCGCGCTGTCGGTGCTGGTGTTCAGTGCCATGTTCGTTTCATACACCTACCTGGCCGATATCCTCGAACGTATCGCCGGGATCACTCCGGCGCGGATCGGCTGGTGGCTGATGGGCTTCGGCGCGGTAGGCCTGTTCGGCAACTGGCTCGGCGGCAGGCTGGTCGACCGCTCGCCGCTGCGCGCCACCGCACTGTTCCTCGTCCTGCTCGCGCTCGGCATGGCCGCCAGCGTCCCCCTGGCCGGCCAGCCGCTCCTGTTCTGCCTCGCACTGGCGCTTTGGGGCGTGGCCAATACCGCGCTCTATCCGGTTTGCCAGGTGCGCGTGATGCGCTCGGTGCAGCATGCCCAGGCGCTGGCCGCGACCAGCAACGTCGCCGCCGCCAATGCCGGGATCGGCCTCGGCGCGCTACTTGGCGGAGAGACCATCGCGACTCTCGGCCTGGAACGAATCGGCTTCGTCGCAGCGGCCCTCGCCGTACTCGGTCTGGCGCTGCTCCCCGTCGTCGCGCGCCTGGCGCGACGACGCTGACGCCAGCGTCCTACCCCGCGCCAGGCGCAGGGCCGTCCAGCCGACAGGCGTCGTGCAGCAGGTCCAGGTGCTGCTGGCAGAAATCCAGGTAGCACCTGACGATCGTCGACGGATGCCGGTGCGACGGATAGAGCAAGTGGATCTCCTGCTCCGGCAAGGGGTGCTCAGGCAGCAACTCGATCAGTTGCCCCGCACGCACCGCGGCGGCAGCCATGAACGGTGGTAGCTCGGTGACCAGTTCGGCATCCACGGCGCGGGCACGCAGATGCGCGTAGTCATTGGTCGCCAGCACGATCCGCGGCTTGACCGCTTGGCCACCGAGCAGCCAGGCGCCCTCGCCGCTGCCGCCCGGGTACCACATGCCGACCGGGAAACGGCGCAGGTCGTCCAGCGTTTCCATTCCACCCTCGCGTTCAAGCAGGCGCGGGCTACCCACCAGAACGTGGCGATAGGCGAAGAGGCGGCGCGCCACCATCGCCTCATGGGCAACCGCGCCGACCCGAAGGGCCACGTCGACCCCATCCTCGACGAGATCGATGCGCCGCTCGGAGGTGAACACCTGCACGCGGATATCCGGATAGCGCCGCTGGAACACCCCCAGCAGCTCCCACCAGGGTTCGAAGCCGGGCGGCAACGACAACCGCAGGCGTCCCTTCAGACGCGCCTGGTCCGACGCCAGGGCCTGCTCCGCCTCGTGCAGTATCTCGACACCGCGCGCGGCGTTCTCGTAGAGACGCATGCCCGCCTCGGTCAGCCGCGTGCCGCGGACCGAACGCTCGAGCAGTTGCACGGCGAGCTGGTGCTCCAGCTCGCGGACCCGTCGGCTGAGCGTCGGCAGCGGTATCTCAAGGCGTGCGGCTGCAGCCGACAGGCTGCCCGCCTGAACGACGCCGACGAACATACGGAGCGCATTGAGGTCCATGCATCCCTCTCATGAATGATAGATAAACTCTCTATCCTGTAAGTTTTATACCGAATTCGAAAGGAGGAAAGTCGGACTCGCCCACCATCGACGGTGGCCCACCACGGAGATACCGACCATGACCATCCAGTCCATCCTGCAATCCTACGAGACCGCCCTCAACGCCAACGACATCGACGCCATCCTCGATCTCTACGGCGAAGCGCCGGTATTCATGCCGCAGCACGCCCCGGCCCTGGTCGGCCGCGAGGCAGTCCGCGCCGGCTACCAGCAAGTGTTCGCCAGTATCAAGTTGCAGATCCGCTTCGACATCCACGAGGTCGAGGTCATCGGCGACTGGGCCTGGGCCCGCACCAGTTCGGCCGGCCGCACCCGCCTCCTGGCCGAAGACGTGGAAATCGCGGAGGGCAACAACGAGCTGTTCGTGTTCCGGCGCGAACACGGCCACTGGAAGATCCACCGCTATCTCTTCGCCACCAACCAGCCGCGCGCCTGAGGAGCCACCGACATGAAAGCCTACGTCATCGAACAGCCTGGCGGCCCGGAAGTCCTGCGCCTGCACGACATCGCCTCGCCCGAACCGAACGCCAACGAAGTACGGATACGCGTGCGTGCCTTCGGCCTGAACCGCGCCGAACTCTACCGGCGCGCCGGCAAGATGGGGCCGATCGCCGGGCCGGTGGTACCCGGTATCGAAGCGGTCGGCGAAGTCCTTCAGGACCCGGCCGGGCAATTCCGGGTCGGCCAGCGGGTCGCCACCGCGATGGGCGGCATGCAGTTCAGCCGCAACGGCAGCTACGCGGAAGAGGTCACGGTCCTGCGCAGCAATGTGGTGGCCTTGCCGGACAGCGAACTGTCCTGGGAAGAGCTGGCGGCGCTGCCACAGGCCTACCTGACCGTATGGGGCGCCCTGGATCGCAGCCTGGCGATCCAGCCTGGGCAGACCCTGCTGGTACGCGGCGCCACCTCTTCGGTCGGCCTGGCCGCCCTGACCTACGCCAAGGCACGCGGCCTGCGGGTGCTAGCCAGTACCCGCAGCGCGGAGCACACGGCGCGCCTGCGGCAGTTGGGCGCCGACCAGGTGTTCATCGACGACGGCGAACTCTGCGCGTCGATACTCGCGGCGGCGCCGGAAGGCGTGGACGCCGCGCTCGAGGTGGTCGGCGCGCCAACCCTGCGCGACAGCGTCCGCTGCCTGCGCCCGTTCGGCTCGGTGTGCGTGATCGGTCTGCTCGGCGGCCCGCCGTTGCTCGAACAGTTCCAGTTGATGCAGGACCTGCCCGGCGCGACCCGCCTGAGCTTCTTCCCCAGCGGCCTGCTCGGAGGCGCGTACATGGACCTGGGCGAGTCGCCACTGGGCTGGGTGGTGCGGGAACGGACCGCCGGCCGCCTGCCCTCTCTGCTCTCCGCCGCCTTCGACTTCGACGACCTGCCCCGCGCCCACAGCCTCATGGAGGCCAATCGCGCGTTCGGCAAGTTCGTCGTCCGTGTCTAGAGGAGAACCGACCATGCTCCGTATTCCCCTTGCCCGACTGGCGCTTCCGTTCCTGTTCGCCAGCCTCTCGCCGTTCGCGGCGCACACCGCCACAGCGGCCCCGGATACCAACGTCGAGACTGCCGTCACCCGGCAGTTGGAACGCTATGAACAGGCACTGAATGCCTCCGACGTCGACGCGGTGATGAAGCTCTATGCCCGCGACCCGGTGTTCATGCCGCAACACAGCCTGCCCGCGGTAGGCCGCGAGGCGGTACGCGCGGCCTACCGGCAGGTGTTCGCGAAGATCCGCCTGGACATCGACTTCAGCATCGACGAGATCCGTCCGCTGGGCCCGGACTGGGCCTTCGCCCGGACCCGCTCCAACGGCACGGTGAAAGTGCTCGGCGTCGACGCTCCCGCAGGCGCCGAGGCCAACCAGGAGGTGTTCCTCCTGCACCGCGAAAACGACGGCCAATGGCGCTTCGCGCGCTACATCTTCAGCACTACCAACCCTCCCCGGCAGCCCTGAGGCCGGGCCTGGCCGGGAACGGTCGCGACACGCCGGCCGGACAGCGCCGCCACCGGCCAAGTTGGTACACTGGCGCTTCCGGCGCCGGGCTAAGGTCCGCCCCGTCGCAGCAAGCAGAGAACAAGAGGAACGATGATGAGCGTCGCTAACGGTCTCCCCGTCTCCATTCGCCAGGCGGTGACAGCATGATCGAGGTCACCGAGGTTTCCATCGCCGAGCTGCGTGACGCGCTCGAGTCCGGTCGTACCACGGCGGTCGAACTGGTCCAGGCCTACCTGGCGCGGATCGACGCCTACGATGCGCCCGGCACGCCAACCGCGCTGAACGCGGTGGTGGTGCGCAATCCCGATGCGCTGGCCGAAGCGCAGGCCTCCGACGCCCGCCGGGCGCGTGGCGAGACCCTCGGTCCGCTGGACGGCATTCCCTACACCGCCAAGGACAGCTACCTGGTCAAGGGCCTCACCGCGGCTTCCGGCAGCCCGGCGTTCAAGGACCTGGTGGCCCAGCGCGATGCCTTCACCGTCGAGCGCCTGCGCGCCGCCGGGGCGATCTGCCTGGGCAAGACCAACATGCCGCCCATGGCCAACGGCGGCATGCAGCGCGGCGTCTACGGCCGCGCGGAGAGCCCGTACAATGCCGCCTACCTCACCGCGCCCTTCGCCTCGGGGTCCTCCAATGGCGCCGGCACCGCCACCGCGGCCAGCTTCGCCGCCTTCGGCCTGGCCGAGGAAACCTGGTCGAGCGGGCGCGGCCCGGCGTCGAACAACGGCCTGTGCGCCTACACCCCTTCGCGCGGGGTGATCTCGGTGCGCGGCAACTGGCCGCTGACGCCGACCATGGACGTGGTGGTGCCCTATGCGCGGAGCATGGCCGACCTGCTGGAAATCCTCGACGTAGTGGTCGCCGACGATCCCGATACCCGCGGCGACCTCTGGCGCATGCAGCCCTGGGTGCCGATCCCCAAGGCCTCCGAGGTGCGCCCGGCGAGCTACCCGGCCCTGGCCGCAGGCGCCGAGGCCCTGGCCGGCAAGCGCTTCGGCGTGCCGCGCATGTTCATCAACGCCGACCCCGATGCGGGCACCAGCGAGTCCCCCGGGATCGGCGGCCCGACCGGCCAGCGCATCCATACCCGGCCCTCGGTCATCGCCCTCTGGGAACAGGCGCGCAAGGCCCTGGAAGCCGCCGGCGCCGAAGTGATCGAGGTGGACTTCCCGCTGGTGTCGAACTGCGAGGGCGACCGACCCGGCGCGCCCACCGTGTTCAACCGCGGCCTGGTGTCGAAGGAATTCCTCCACGACGAGCTGTGGGAACTCTCGGCCTGGGGCTTCGACGACTTCCTGCGCGCCAATGGCGATCCGAAGCTGAACCGCCTGGCGGATGTCGACGGCCCGCAGATCTTCCCCCACGACCCCGGCACCCTGCCCAACCGCGAGGGCGACCTGGCCGCCGGCATGGACGAATACGTGCGGATGGCCGAGCGCGGCATCAAGCCCTGGGACCGGATCGCGACCCTCCCCGATGGCCTGCGCGGCCTCGAGGAAACCCGGCGGATCGACCTCGAGGAGTGGATGCGACGCCTGCGCCTGGACGCCGTGCTCTTCCCCACCGTCGCCGACGTCGGCCCGGCGGACGCCGACGTCAACCCGGCCTCGGCCGACATCGCCTGGAGCAACGGTGTCTGGGTCGCCAACGGCAACCTCGCCATCCGCCACCTCGGCGTGCCGACGGTCACCGTACCGATGGGGGTGATGGCCGACATCGGCATGCCGGTGGGCCTGACCTTCGCCGGCCGCGCCTACGACGACTCGGCGCTGCTGCGCTTCGCCGCGGCCTTCGAGTCGACCGGCTCGCGGCGTATCGTGCCGCCGCGTACTCCACCGCTGGCAAGCAAGTGAAAGGCGCGGGCGGAAGGCTTCGCGTCTTGCGCCCGCGCTGTTCCGTTCAAGGGAGTTATCGATGCAGCGACTCTTCGTCTACGGCAGCCTCGGCCCCGGCCGTCCCAACGAACACCTGATGCAGAAGATCGGCGGGCAATGGCAGGCGGCCAGCCTCCGCGGTCGCCTGCTGGAAAAGGGCTGGGGCGCCGGGATGGGCTTTCCGGGCCTGGCGATCGACGCCGACGGCGAGGAAATCCACGGCCATGTGTTCGTCTCCGACCGCCTCGCCGAGCACTGGCCCGCGCTGGATGAATTCGAAGGCACCGAATACCGGCGCGTGGCGACCCGGGTAACGCTGGCCGACGGCGCCCAGGTCGATGCCTACGTCTACGCCCTGCGCGACTGAGCGCTTGCCGGCGGCCTAGGGATTCGCACGCAAAGCGCGCAGGGTCTTCGCGAGGACCCCGACCGCCGCCTCCAGCTCGTCCGTGGTGTAGGCGGCGAAGCCCATCAGGAAACCCGCTCGCGGTGGCGCGGCGAGATGCAGGGCGCTGAGCCCGACCAGCTCGACACCGGCGCGGTATGCCGCCGCGATGGCGCGCGTTTCGTCGATTTCCGCGCAGAGCAGCCCGGGCATCTGTAGCCCGCCGGCCGGCACGCGCGGCTCGACCAGGCCGCCCAGACGCTTGCCTACCCGCTCCGCGAGGAATCCCAGGCGCTCGCCGTAGAGGTTGCGCATGCCGCGCACGTAGGCGCCGAAGTGGCCGCCGGCGATGAAGCGCGCCAGGGTCAGTTGCGCCAGCGAGGCGTTGTGCCCGTCCTGCAGGGAGCGGGCGACGGTCATCGGTGCCACCAGCGCCGGCGGCAGGACCATGTAGCCAATGCGCAGGCCGGGAAACAGCGACTTGGTGAACGTGCCGATGTAGAGCGTCCGCTCGTGGGCGTCCAGGCCTTGCACGCAGGCGGTGGGCCGGCCGGCGTAGTGGAACTCGCTGTCGTAGTCGTCCTCGATGATCCATGCCTGCTGCCGCTGCGCCCATTCGATCAGCGCCAGGCGACGCTCCAGCGACAGGGTCACGCCGGTCGGGTAATGGTGCGACGGGGTCAGGCACAGCGCCCGCGCCGCCTGCGGCTGGGCGAGGATCGGCTCGGGCCGCAGGCCCTGTTCGTCGACCGGGACCGGCAGGCACTCCAGGCCGGCGGCCTCGAAGGCCTTGCGCGCGCCGTAGTAGGCCGGGTCCTCGACGAATATCCGCTCGCCGGCGTCGAGCAGCACGCTGGCGCAAAGACCCAGCGCCTGTTGCGAACTGGTCAGCACCAGTACCCGGTCGGCCGTGGCCCGTGCGCCGCGCTCCAGGTTGACGTAGTCGGCGATCGCCTGGCGCAGCGGCTCGGCGCCCTGCGGGTCGCCGTGGGTCAGGGCGCGCGCGCCATATTCCTTGAGGACCTGGCGCTGCAGGCGCTCCCAGGTCGCCAGGGGAAAGGTGCGGGTCTCCGGCACGCCGGGAGCGAAGGGGAGCGGGACGAGCTGCTCGCGAACCCCGCCGCCAGCCTGCATCGCCTCGCCACGCCGGCTCAGTCGCGGCGCGCCGCCGACCCGCCGTGGAGCGCCCGCGCCGCGCCGGCCGGGGGACAGCCGGGTAGCCGCGGCGACCACGCTGCCGCTGCCGACCCGACGCTCGATGAAACCCTCGGCATGCAGGCGCGAATAGGCCGCTTCGACGGTGTCGCGGGATACCCCCAACGACTGCGCCAGCGCCCGCGAGGCCGGCAACGGATTGCCCGGCGCCAGGGCACCGTCGAGGATCAGTTGGCGGATCGCGCGCTGGATCCGCGCATGCAGCGGCAGGGCCTGGAGCTGTGGATGGAGGAGGCGCGCCTTGACCGATTCGAGCAGTGATTGCCTGAACAAATGGTCTGCCCTCGATCATCTAATTGGTGGGATATGGCAAGCCATTAGGCGGCTATAAAAACACCCGGGTCAAGACCCTCGGTCCCGGCCTCCGCCGGATCGCCCCATCAAGCCAAAGAAGGAAGCACTGGATGCAATCCCTGCACACACTGGTATCGGTACGCCCCGTGGCACACGAGGACTTCGAGCAGTGGCTCGAACACTGGAAGGCCTACCAGGCGTTCTATGAAGTCGAACTCTCGGCACAGACCACCGAGGCCACCTGGCGGCGCTTCTTCGACGAGGGCGAACCGATGCACTGCGCGGTGGCCAGCGACGGTCGCCGCCTGCATGGCATCGTCAACTTCCTCTACCACCGCTCGACCTGGGCGGCACAGGACGTCTGCTACCTGGAAGACCTCTATGTCTCGCCCGACGTGCGCGGCCAGCAGATCGGCAAGCAGTTGATCGAGTACGTCCGCCGGCAGGCCGAGGAACGTCGCTGCGCGCGGCTCTACTGGCATACCCAGGAAAGCAACCACAGGGCGCAGCGCCTGTACGACTGGGTGGCGGACAAGCCGGGCGTGATCGAATACCGCATCGAGCTCTGAACCGACCGCGCGACCGGAGCCTCCGCGCGGCGGACCCTCGACGCGGTTCTCAGTCCCAGGCCGGCGCCAGGCCCTGCGGACTGACCTCGCGGCCGTTACGCTCGAGGCCGGCGATGCGCGCCATGTCCTCGGCGTCCAGGCGCAGGTCGCGCGCCAGCAGGTTGCTGGCGAGGTTCTCGCGGCGGGTCGAGGACGGGATCACCGCGTAGCCCAGTTGCATCGCCCAGGCCAGCGCCACCTGGGCGACCGTGGCCCGGTGCCTGGCGGCTATCCCGGCCAGCGTCGGGTCCTTCAGCACCTTGCCGTAGGCCAGGGTCATGTACGAGGTGACCGCGATGCCCTGCTCCTCGAGGTAGGCGGTCAGCGCGCGGTTCTGCAAGTAAGGGCTGAGTTCGATCTGGTTGGTGGATATCTCGCCCGCACCGACCGCGGCGATGGCCTGGCGGGTCAGCTCGATGTTGAAGTTGGAGACGCCGATCCGCCGGGTCAGGCCCAGGGACTTGGCTTCCGCCAGCGCCGCCATGTACTCCGCCAGCTCGACGCCGTTGCCGGGTGCCGGCCAATGGATCAGGACCAGGTCCAACCGGTCGGTGCGCAGTTTCTCCAGACTCTCGCGCAGGCTGGCGAGCAGCTTTTCGCGGGCGTAGTTGTCGACCCAGACCTTGGTGGTGAGGAACAGCTCGGAACGCGGTACGCCGCTCTCGGCGATCGCCCGTCCGATATCCGCCTCGTTGCCGTAGATCTGCGCGGTATCGATGGCGCGATAACCCAGCTCGAGGGCGCTGCGCACCGAGTCGACGACGACCTGGCCGGTAAGGCGGAAGGTGCCGAGACCGAAGGACGGGAGGGGGTGGATGGTGGAAGACATGGCTGCGCTCCGTGGGCGGGATGGCTCGAATGAAGCGCAGTGTGGCGGCTTACATCTCTTCGATTAAGACCCGAATCGAGCAAATTCATTTGCGCTGGAGTCACGAATCCAGGCGGCCTTCACGGGAGGTATCCAGCGGAAATTCCCGCCAGCCGCTGGCAGAACGCAGTTCATCGGATTCCCGCGAATACTACTGATAACGATAATCTCTATCATTTACTCCATTTTTACATTTACATACACTTGCCCCGCCGCGAATTCCTACGCCGGTTTCCCACATAAACAAGAAACGCAGCCGGTCGCGCCAACGGCCTGCCTGCGCCGCCATCCAGGACACTGCAGATGAAACACGTCGTTTCCAGTGCGTTATTGCTCGGTCTCTCCTCGCTTTCCCTGGCCGCACAGGCCGCTCCCATCGCCCTTGACCTTCCCGCCCAGCCCCTGGCCGCATCCCTCGAGCAATTGCAGGGCGCCAGCGGCCTGCGCATCCGTTTCGACCGCGCGGCCGTGGCCGACCGGCGCGCACCGGCCCTACGCGGCACGCTGGAGCCAAGCGAGGCACTGCAGCGTCTGCTCGCAGGTTCCGGACTGAGCGGGGAGGTACGGGGCGGCGACGCCTGGGTCGAGGCCGCGCCGACAGGTGCCGGCATCGCCCCCGGCGACAGCGTCGACCTCGGCGCGCTCAGCGTGGTCGCCACCCAGGACCCGGCCACCGCCGCCATCACCGAAGACAGCGGCTCCTACACCACCCGGGCGATGCGCACCTCGACCAAGCTGGCGATGTCGATCCGCGAGACCCCTCAGTCGGTCAGCGTGGTCACCCGCCAGCGCATGGACGACCAGGGCATGCGCGACCTCAACGACGCGGTGAAGGGCGTCACCGGCCTCACCGTGCAACAGTACGGGCCGGCCCGGGTGAAGTACGCGGCGCGCGGCTTCGACGTCGACAACATCATGTACGACGGCCTGCCGACGAGCATTTCCACCTATACCCAGGACGTCATTTCCGCCGCCGACCTGGCCATGTTCGACCGCGTCGAAGTGGTGCGCGGTGCCACCGGCCTGATGCAGGGCGCAGGCAACCCGGCGGCGGCGATCAACATGGTGCGCAAGCGTCCGACCCAGGACTTCCGCGCCTCCCTGCAAGGCAGCGTCGGCACCTGGGACCGCTATCGCAGCGAGGCCGACGTTTCCGGTCCGCTGAACAGCGAAGGAACCCTGCGCGGCCGCGCGGTGGTCGCCTACCAGAAAGGCAACAGTTTCCAGGACCACGTCAGCAGCGAACGCGGCGTGTTCTACGGGATCGCCGAAGCCGACCTGAGCCCGGACACCACCTTCGCCATCGGCGCCTCGAACCAGAACGACAACCGCAACGACAACTGGGTAGGCCTACCCAGTCCGCTGGGCGGCCGCCACCTGGACCTCAAGCGCTCGTCCTACTACGGCGCCGACTGGTCCTACTGGGATACCGACACCACCCACCTGTTCAGCGACCTGACCCACCGCTTCGCCAACGGTTGGCAGATGAAGCTGGCCGCCGACAAGCTGTGGGCGCGAATCAACATGCTCGGGCTGTACAACGACTGCTACTACTCGACCACCGGCTGCGCCAGCATGACCCAGAACCCCGGCGACTACAGCTACACCGACGACCACGACAGCTATGACGCCTATGCCAACGGTCCCTTCCAGTTGCTCGGCCGCGAGCACGAGCTGGTGGTCGGCGCCAGCTATCGCCAGGAACGCTTCGACGGCCACGGCGGCTGGGGCAGCCTGTTCAACAAGGACGGCACCCCGACCGGGCCGATGGACCCGACCCAGTGGGACCCGAGTTCGACCCTCAAGCCGAGGCTGAACACCAGCCTGTGGGGCATGAAGCTCGACCAGGAACAGAAAGGCGCCTACCTCACCACCCGGTTGAACCTCGCCGACCCGCTGAAAGTGATCCTCGGCGGGCGCCTGGACTGGTACAAGGCCGACGCCGATACCGACAGCTACAAGGTCACCCGCAACGTCACCCGCTATGCCGGGGTGATCTACGACCTGAACCAGACCTACTCGGTCTACGCCAGCTATACCGACATCTTCAAGCCGCAGAGCAACTTCGACGCCGGCGGCGGCCTGCTCGACCCGATCACCGGCAAGAACTACGAGATCGGCCTGAAGGGCGAACACTTCGGCGGCGCGCTCAATTCGCAGATCGCGCTGTTCCAGATCGACCAGGAAAACCGCGCCACCGAGGACGTCGGCGGCCCCTCGCCATGCCCCTTCAGCCCCACCTCGCGCTATTGCTCGCGCGCTTCGGGCAAGGTCCGCAGCCAGGGCGTCGACCTGGAGCTGAGCGGTGCGCTGAGCGACGACTGGCAGATGATGGCCGGCTATACCTACGTCGACGCCAAGTACAAGCACGACAGCAACAAGGCCAACGAGGGCAAGCCATTCGACGCGGCCAAGCCACGCCACCTGTTCAAGCTCGCCACCAGCTACACGCTGCCCGGCGAACTGCACAAATGGCGCGTCGGCGGCGACCTGGCCACCCAGAGCAAGACCGAGGACAGCAGCACCGGTTTCCAGCAGGGCGGCTACACCGTGGTCAACGCCATGCTCGGCTACAAGGTCAGCGAACGGATCGACACACGGCTGAACTTCAACAACCTGTTCGACAAGTACTATTACAGCGGCATCGACTTCGGCAACCTCAACTACGGCGAGCCGCGCAACCTGATGTTCACGGTGAAGTACTCGCTCTGATCCCGGACCGCCGGCGTGCCTCCGCAGGCGCGGCGGCGGTGTCCGAACGGCCCTTCCAGGCGCCTCAGCAGGGCCGATAGCGGCGCTCGAACTCGCTCGCCAACTGCTCCAGCGTGACGCTCCCCAGGCGCTCCAGGAGCAACGCCTGCGCCGCCTCGAACGCCTCGCCGAGCGCTTCGTTGACCGCCTGCTCGACCAGGCATTCCGGATGATCGGTAGACAGGCCGATGGCGAAGATCGAGGACGCTCCCAGCGCCTGGTGGATATCCAGCAAGGTGATGTCCGCCAGCGGCTTGGCCAGCCGCCAACCGCCGCGATGGCCCTTCTCCGAACTCACGTAGCCTTCGTTCTTCAGCAGCGCCATGGTCCGTCGCACCACCACCGGGTTGGTGCCGAGCATCTGCCCGATGGCTTCGGAAGTCGCCGGCCCTTCGTGGCGGGCCATATGGATCAGCACATGGAGCATGCGCGAGAGGCGGGTGTCGTTTCTCATGGACGGCGGACTCGTGGAGACGGAAAAGCCATGAGTATCTCTCGCTACAGAAAAAGTTACGAGAGCGTTGACAAGCGCCCATCATGAAACTTACGTTGTTGCGTGACTATCCGAATGGGAGATACGCCATGACTTTCGACGTGATCATCGTGGGCGGCAGCTACGCCGGCATCTCTGCGGGCATGCAACTGGCGCGGGCGCGGCGCAGGGTGCTGGTGATGGACACGGGACTGCGGCGCAACCGCTTCGCCCGGGCCTCCCACGGCTTTCTCGGCCAGGACGGCCGCGACCCGGCGGCCATCGTCGATGACGCCCGCGCCCAGTTGCTGGCCTATCCCAGCGTCGAGTGGCTGTCCGAAGCCGCCGTCGCGGCGAAGAAGGAGGCGGACGGTTTCGTGGTGAAGGCCGCCAACGGAGAACGCTTCACCGCGCACCGGCTGATCCTCGCCAGCGGGGTCGCCGACGACCTGCCGGAGATCCCCGGTCTTGCCGAGCGCTGGGGACGGCACGTGTTCCATTGCCCGTATTGCCACGGCTACGAACTGGACGGCGGGCCGATTGGCGTACTGGCGGCCTCGCCGCTGGCCATCCACCACGCCCTGATGTTGCCCGACTGGGGAGCGACCACCTTCTTCCTCAACGGCGTCTTCGAACCGGATGCCGAGCAAATGTCCAGGCTGGACCGGCGCGGCGTGGCGATCGAGCGCGAAGCCGTGGTCGCGGTGGGCGGCGCGCGCGCCGACGTGACCCTGGCCAGCGGCCGCACGATTACGCTCGCGGGGTTGTTCACCCAGCCGCGTACGCGCATGGCCAGCCCGCTGGCGGCGTTGCTCGGCTGCGAGTTCGAGGACGGCCCGAGCGGGCCGTTCATCAGGACCGACGGCATGCGCGAAACCAGCGTTCCCGGCGTCTTCGCCTGCGGCGACGCGGCGCTGGCGGCCGGCAACGTCGCCATCGCGGTGGGCGACGGCGCGCGCACCGGTGGCGCGGCGCATCATTCGCTGCTGTTCCGCTGACGCCGGAGGCTGACAGGCCAAGGATCCGGCCCACCGCCCGGCAAATCTTTCGAACTCCCCGGCGTTCCGGCTTTCCACTCTCCTGCATGTCACGCCACGGCGCCCGCTACGAGCGCCCCAGCAGAGGAGAAAACCATGAGCGCGAAGCTGCAAGGCAAGAACGTCCTGGTCATCACCGCCAACACCGGCATCGAGCGCGACGAGCTGCTCGAACCGCTGAAGACCCTGAAGCGACAGGGCGCCACGGTCACCCACGCGACCATCGAGGGCGGCGAAGCGCAGACCTGGGTACACGACAGCGAGAAGGACCTGATCGTCAATTCCGACGCCAGGCTGCAAGGCCTGCGCGCCGAGGACTACGACTTGCTGCTGGTCCCCGGCGGCACAGTGAATGCCGACACCCTGCGCCAGGACAGCGAGGCCCGGCGCCTGGTCAGGGAATTCAGCGACGCAGGCAAGACGGTCGCCGCCATCTGCCACGGCCCCTGGCTGCTGATCGACGCCGGCGTCGCCCGCGGCAAGACCCTGACCTCCTATTCCAGCGTGCGTATCGACCTGACCAACGCCGGCGCGGACTGGGTCGACACGCGGGTGAAAGTCTGCCCGGCGAACGGCTGGACCCTGATCACCTCGCGCAACCCGGGTGACTTGCAGGCGTTCAACGAAGCCATCGGCGAAGCCCTGCAGGCGGCAGCCTGATCGTCATTCGCGGAGACAAGCGGTGGACACCCTGAAGATCGCCACCTTCAACGTCAACGGCCTCCAGACCCGGCTGGCCGCGCTGCTGGCCTGGCTGGAGCGGGAAGCGCCGGACATCGTCTGCCTGCAGGAACTGAAGACGCCCGACGCGCGCTTCCCCGCCGCGGCGCTGGAGAGGGCCGGATACGGCGCGATCTGGCAGGGCCAGTCGGCGTGGAACGGCGTCGCCATCCTCGCCCGCGACAGCCAGCCGCTGGAGGTACGCCGCGGCCTGCCGGGCAACGCCAGCGATCCCCACAGCCGCTACCTCGAAGCGGCCGTCGACGGCCTGCTGGTGGCCAGTCTTTACCTGCCCAATGGCAATCCCCAGCCGGGACCGAAGTTCGACTACAAGCTGGCCTGGTTCGAGCACCTCATCCGCCACGCCGCCGAACTGATGGAGAGCGGCCATCCGGTGGTGCTGGCCGGCGACTTCAACGTGGTGCCCAGCGACTTCGATATCTACGACACCCGCTCCTGGAAAAAGGACGCCCTGCTCCAGCCGGCGTCCCGCGAGTGCTTCGAGCGCCTCCTGCGGCAGGGCTGGGTGGACGCGCTACGCCAGCGTTTCCCCGACCGGCGCCTCTATACCTTCTGGGACTACTTCCGCCAGCACTGGCAACGCGACGCCGGGCTGCGCATCGACCACCTGCTGCTCAGCGCCAGCCTGGCGGACCACCTGGAAGACGCCGGGGTGGATCGCTGGGTGCGCGGCGAGGAGCACGCCAGCGACCACGCGCCGGCCTGGGTAAGCCTGCGGCGTCCCTCAGAGCCCCGGCGCTAGCCGAGCTGGCCCCGGCACTGCGCATCGGCTCTCACCGCCCCGCCGGCAACCTCGCCACCACCTTGATCTCGAAGCTGAAGCCATACAGCCAGTTCACCCCCACCGCCGTCAGCGTGGGGTACGGCGCCTCGCCCCAGTACTCCGGGACGATCTTCCAGATGCGCTCGAAGTTGGCCTCGGCGTCGACCATGAACACGGTGACGTCGAGCACAGCGTCGAACCCGCAACCGGCCGCGGCGAGCACCGCATTCAGATTGTCGAAGGCGCGGCGGACCTGGGTCTCCAGCTCGGGTTCGGGAGAGCCGTCGTCGCGGCTGCCGACCTGGCCGGAGACGAACAGCAGGCCGTCGCTGCGGACCGCCGGGGAATAGCGGTTGCGCTCGTAGAGGGCCTGGCGGCCGGCGGGGAAAACCACGTCGCGTACAGTCATGCGATACCTCCATCCTGGGGCTCCCGGCCCCGTCATCGTCGATGGAAGAACGGTAAGGTCGTGCGCGCCGTGGATAAACGCGCAACCCTGGCCATGACTGTTTGTAGAATCCAAACAATCCCCGACGACCCGGAGCCCCGATGGACCGTTTCGATGCGATGCAGGCCTTTGCCCGTGTGGTGGAGACCGGCAGCTTCACCAAGGCGGCGGAGACGCTGCACATGAGCCGCACCAGCGTCACCCAGTTGGTCCAGCAACTGGAAGCGCGGCTGCGGGTACGCCTGCTCAATCGCACCACGCGCAAGCTCAACCTGACCGCCGACGGCGCCGCCTACTACGAGCGGGTGGTACGCCTGCTGGCGGAACTGGACGATGCCGAGACCAGCCTCTCCAGCGCCGCCCTGGCGCCCCGCGGACGTCTCCGGATCGACGTGCCGAGCCCGCTGGCGCGGCTGCTGCTGATCCCGGCGTTACCCGAGTTCCATGCGCGCTATCCGGAGATCCAGATCGACCTGGGCGTGAGCGATCGGCTCGTCGACCTGATCGACGAGAACGTCGATTGCGTCATCCGCGGCGGCGAACTGCGCGACCAGTCGCTGATGGCGCGGCGGGTCGGCGACCTGCAACTGGGGGTCTACGCGGCACCGGCCTACTTGCAGCGCGCCGGCGTGCCGAGCCACCCGCGCGAACTGGAGGACAGCCACCAGCGCATCGTCGGCTTCCTCTGGGCGCGCACTGGCAAGGCCCTGCCCTACGCCATGCACAGGGGCGAGGAAAGCCTGCGGGTGGCGGGCCGCCATGTGCTGGCGGTGGACGACGGCAACGCCTACCTGGCGGCCGGGCTGGCCGGCCTGGGCATCCTCTGGCTGCCGCACTACATGGCGCGTGAGCCCCTCGCCCGCGGCGAGCTGCTGCCGCTGTTCGAGGACTGGAGCCTGGAGCCGATGCCGCTGTACCTGGCGTTCCCGCCAAACCGCCACGTCAGCGGCAAGCTGCGGGTGTTCATCGAGTGGGTCGCCGAACTGATCGCGCGGCATGCGCCGCCGTTGCATCCGCCGCTCTGAAACAAAGACGGAGGCGTATCCTGGAAAACCCTGGAGTAATGGTAAGCGGCCAGGGCTCTATATATGCCCCGCGATTATAAAGATGACTGATACGACGATAAGCCGGATATCCTGGAATTCAACCAAGCCGACATCGGAACGGTTTCCGAGCGGTGAATAAAAGATTCACCCAGCCTTATATTCAGGACTGGTCAAACCGGATAACTTGAAAATCCGGATTTCGTTAACCCGATCACATCGATAGATGCACCAGCAAAGCACTCGCGCACTACACCCTGCACCTCTCTGAAGCAAGCCGAAGGCTCTATAGCGGCACTCCAGACCAAACTTTAGTTGGTAGAGAGAGCACTCCAACATCAATGACAAGTGAGGTGAATAGCTATCTATTCTGCTATCCATAAACGCTTCTTCATATTTAATAGCTAGCAGAAACGAATATAAAAAATATTTGAACGACTCCGTCACCCCTGCATATCTTTCGCCACGCGAACGATTAAGGAAGTTGCCATCCCCAAACTGAAGGAGTCGATTCATGCATAAGAGAACGTACCTGAATGCATGCCTGGTTCTCGCGCTGGCTGCGGGCGCGAGCCAGGCCTCGGCCGCGCCCGGTGCGAGCGAAATGGCTGGCGACGTCGCCGTGCTCCAGGCTTCTCCGGCGAGCACCGGCCACGCCCGCTTCGCCAACCCCAACGCGGCGACCTCGGCGGCCGGCATCCACTTCGCCGCGCCCCCCGCCCGCCGCGTGGCCCGCGCCGCGCCGCTGGCGCCGAAACCGGGTACGCCGCTGCAAGTGGGCGTGGGCCTGAAGACGGCGACTCCGGAAATCGACCTGGCAACCCTCGAATGGATCGACACCCCGGACGGGCGCCACACCGCGCGCTTCCCGATCAGCGCCGCGGGGGCCGCCAGCCTGCGCGCCGCGATTCGCCTGGAAACCCGCAGCGGCTCGCTGCCCGACGACGTGCTGCTGCACTTCGCCGGCGCCGGCAAGGAAATCTTCGAGGCCAGCGGCAAGGACCTGTCGCTCAACCGTCCCTACTGGAGCCCGGTCATCGAGGGCGATACCCTGACCGTCGAACTGGTGCTGCCGGCCAACCTGCAACCGGGTGACCTGCGCCTGTCGGTACCCCAGGTATCGTATTTCGCCGACTCCCTGTACAAGGCCGGCTACCGCGACGGCTTCGGCGCCAGCGGCAGTTGCGAGGTGGATACGGTCTGCGCGACCCAGAGCGGTACGCGGGCCTATGACAACGCCACCGCCGCGGTAGCGAAGATGGTCTTCACCAGCTCGGCGGACGGCGGCAGCTACATCTGCACCGGCACCCTGCTGAACAACGGCAACTCGCCCAAGCGCCAGCTGTTCTGGTCGGCCGCGCACTGCATCGAGGACCAGGCCACCGCCGCGACGCTGCAGACCATCTGGTTCTACAACACCACCCAGTGCTACGGCGACGCCTCGACCATCAACCAGAGCGTCACCGTGCTGACCGGCGGGGCGAATATCCTGCACCGCGACGCGAAGCGCGACACCCTGCTGCTGGAACTCAAGCGTACTCCGCCGGCCGGCGTGTTCTACCAGGGCTGGAGCGCCACGCCGATCGCCAACGGCTCGCTCGGCCATGACATCCACCATCCGCGCGGCGACGCCAAGAAGTACTCGCAGGGCAACGTCTCGGCAGTGGGCGTCACCTACGACGGGCATACCGCCCTGACCCGCGTCGACTGGCCGTCGGCGGTGGTCGAAGGCGGCTCGTCCGGCTCGGGCCTGCTGACCGTCGCCGGCGACGGTTCCTACCAGCTACGCGGTGGCCTGTACGGCGGCCCCTCGTACTGCGGCGCGCCCACCTCACAGCGCAATGACTACTTCTCCGATTTCAGCGGCGTCTATTCGCAGATCTCCCGCTACTTCGCGCCCTGAGGCCAGCCAGGCTATCGATCGCGCAGCGGCGGATAACCGCGCAGCGGTTATTCGCCCTACGCCTGGATCGGCGCGTGAAAGTGCAGCTTCTTTCATCGGTCCGGAACAGGTGCCAACGGCGTTATGCGCCGTTTATCCCGTGCAGCGGTTATTCGCCCCCCCCCCCCCCGGATTGGCGCGTGGAAGTGCGACCTCTTTCATCGTCCGGAACAGGTAGGGCGCATAACGCCAACGGCGTTATCCGCCGTTTATCCCGTGCAGCGGTTATTCGCCCCACGCCTGGATCGGCGCGTGGAAGAGGGGCGTTATGCGCCGCCGTACGTTCAGTCCTGGCGGCTGGTGACTTCCAGCAGGTGGTAGCCGAACTGGGTCTTCACCGGGCCCTGGACCACGTTCAACGGCGCGCTGAAGACCACCTGGTCGAACTCGCGGACCATCTGGCCGGGACCGAACGAACCCAGGTTGCCGCCGTCGCGGCCGGAGGGGCAGGTGGAATGCTCGCGGGCGACTTCGGCGAAGTCGGCACCGCCTTCGATGGCGGTCTTCAGTTCGTTGCACTTGGCTTCGCTGGAAACCAGGATGTGGCGGGCAGTGGCTCGGGCCATGGGGAAATACTCCTAGGGTGAAACGGCAGAGCCTAGCAGACATCGACGCCAGCACCGACAGCCCACGACCGGAGGAGGCACTCGACAAGCGTGGCGCAGGCTGCTTGACTCGCCGCCTTTGCGAATCCGGGAACGCCTTCCGATGAGCCAGACTTTCCACGGCAGTTGCCTGTGCGGCGCGCTGCGCTACCGCCTGTCGTCGCCCCCGCGGGCGCTCTCCCACTGTCATTGCGGCCAGTGCCGCAAGGCCCATGGGGCGGCATTCGCCAGTTATGGCAGCGTCCCCGTCGCGGACCTGCACATCGACCGCGGCGCCGACCTGCTCTCCACGTTCAGCTCCTCCCCCGCCGTGCTCCGGCGCTTCTGCTCGCGCTGTGGCTCGCCGCTGTTCTGGTCAAGGAGCGAAGGCAAGTTCGCCGACTGGGTATCGGTCGCCCTCGGCAGCCTGGACACGCCCTTCCCAGCGGAGAAACAGAAGCATGTCCAGGCCGCGTCGATGGCCTGCTGGTACCGGATCGCCGATCACTGGCCACGGCAGGACTGAAACCGGCCGTCGCCGATTCAGTTGCCGCCGTCTTCACGGTGCGCATACACTTCGCCGCATGCGCCGTCGTCTTCGCTTGCTGATCATCCTGCTTCTCAGCCTTACGCTTCCCCTCACCGGGATGGCGGGCATCGAAGCGCCGATGGAGCCCTGCCCCATGCAAAGTATGGGCATGAGCGAAATGGCCGGAATGGACCAGGACTGCTGCCAGGACTCGGGCACGATGAACGAGCACGGCAAGAAGTCCTGCAAGACCGGCCAGGAGTGCAAGACCAGCAGCCTGCTCCAGATCGACGTCCTGAAAGCCTCGTTGCCCCCCGCTCCGACCACGGCCCCCGCGCCCTACAGCGATCCGATCCTCAGCCAGGCCCCGGCCGAACGCTGGCGACCTCCCTGCGCCTGATTCCTCTACCGATCTGAAACCCTCCCGCGGCCATGCTGGCTGCCGGGTGATTCGCGCCTATGCGCAGGTTTTCCCGAGGAATCATCACCGTGACTCCCATCCGTATCAGTTCGGGCTGGATACTGCTCTTCATGCTGTCCAGCCTGTCCGCACAGGGTGCCTCCCTTTCCCTGGACGACGCCCTCCGATTGGCCGAACGCAACGCTCCGTCGTTGCTGGCACAGAACGAAAAACGCGCGGCGGCCAGAAGCGCCGCGATTCCCGCGGGCGCACTGCCCGATCCCAAGCTGAACCTTGGACTGCAGAACGTCCCCATCGAAGGCGACGATCGCTTCACCACAAACCGGGACTTCATGACCATGCAGATGGTCGGGGTCATGCAGGAGGTGCCCAACCGCGACAAACGCAAGGCGCGTATGGAAACCGCGCAGGCCGCCGTCGAACGTGCCGATGCCGAAGCCGGCGTCGAGCGCCTGCAGGTCCGCAGCGCATCGGCGCAAGCCTGGATCGCGGCCTATACGCTCCAGCGCAAGCTGGCCCTGTTCGACGACTTCTTCCGCGAGAACCGCCTGCTGGCCACCTCGGTCCGCGCACGGTTGGCCGGCGGCGGCGCCAGCGCCGTGGACGTAGTGGCGCCACGCCAGGAGGCAGCGCTGCTGGATGAGCGCAAGGACGATCTCTTGCGCCAGCAGGCCCAGGCCCGCGCGACGCTCAAGCGCTGGACGGGCGAGGATGCGCCCGATGCGCTGGACGGCGACTTCCCGCACTGGACGATCGACGCCGCGCACTCGCGGCAGGCGCTCCGTCTACATCCGGCACTCGCCGCCTACGACCCGATGACCCGCGAGGCCGAGGCCCTGGTGCGCGAGGCCGTGGCGGAGAAAAAACCGGACTGGAGCTGGGAGCTGGACTACCAGCGTCGTGGCCGCGAGTTCGGCGACATGATGACCTTGCAAGTCAGCTTCGACCTGCCGCTCTTCAGCGCCACCCGCCAGGACCCAAAGATTGCCGCACGACGCGCCCAGGTCCGGCAGCTGGAAGCCGAGCGCGCCGCCATGACCCGCGAGTACGAGCAGCGACTGGAGTCCGACCTGGCGGAGTACCGCCGCCTGCAGCGCGCGCTCGAGCGCAGCACCGCCACCCTGCTACCGCTGGCCGAGGAGAAGGTCCGCCTGGCCCTGGCCGGTTACCGCGCCGGCACGCTCGATCTCGAACAACTGCTCGGCGCCCGCCAGCAACGGGTCGAGGCCCGGCTCAGGCAGATCGACCTGCAGGGCTCCCTGGCGCAGCTTGCCGCGCGTCTCTACTTCACCTACGAGGAGGGACGCGCATGAGCCGTTTCCCTGTGAAAGCATCCGCCGCGCTGGTCCTCGCCTTGGCTATCGGCAGCGCCGGCGGCTACTGGTACGCCCAGCAACGCCGCGCGCCGATGCCGGAAGCCCCGGCGCCGGGCATGGCGGAACGCAAGCCGCTCTACTGGTACGACCCGATGGTCCCGCAGCAGCACTTCGATGCGCCGGGCAAGTCGCCGTTCATGGATATGCCGCTGGTGCCCAGGTACGCCGATGAGCCCGACGGCGCACCAGGGGTCGAGGTCGAGCCCGGCATCCGGCAGAACCTCGGTATGCGCCTGGCCACCGTCAGCCGCGGCAGGCTCGACCGCACACTGCGGGTCGTCGGCGTGCTGGCCTACGATGAGCGCGCCGTGGCAGTGCTACAGGCCCGCGCCGGCGGCTTCGTCGAGCGCACCTACGCCCTGGCGCCGGGAGACGTGGTGCAGGCCGGCGCACCGATCGCCGATCTGCTGGTCCCGGAATGGGCCGCCCTGCAGGAGGAGTTCCTCGCCCTGCGCGGCGCCGCGGAGCCGGCCCTGCAGGAAGCGGCGCGGCAACGCCTGCGGCTGGCGGGCATGCCGGACCCACTCGTCGCGCAGATCGTCCGCAGCGGCAGGGTGCACCCGGTGATTACCCTGGCCGCGCCCATCGCCGGAGCAATCCGCGAACTGGACGTACGCACCGGCATGACCCTGTCGGCCGGCGCGCCCCTGGCCCGGATCAATGGCCTGGAGCAGGTCTGGCTGGAAGCGGCGGTCCCGGAGAGCCAGGCCAGAGGACTCCGCCCCGGCCAGACGGTCGACGCCCGCCTGCCGGCCTTCCCGGAGCGTCCGCTGAGCGGCACCCTGGCCAGCATCCTGCCGGAGAACGACGCGCAAAGCCGCACGTCGCGCCTGCGCATCGAACTGGCCAATGCCGACGGCCGGTTGCGCCCAGGGATGACGGTCGCGGTCAATCTCGACCTACCCGGTCAGGCCGATGTGCTGCAGATCCCCAGCGAAGCGGTGATCCGCACCGGCAAGCGCGACCTGGTGATGCTCGCCGGGGAACACGGACGCTTCCAGCCGGTGGAAGTGCGCCTGGGCCAGGAGAACGACGGTCGGGTGACGATCCTGCATGGACTCGTCGAAGGCCAGCAGGTGGTCGCTTCCGGACAGTTCCTGATCGACTCGGAAGCCAGCCTGAGAGGCATCGCGCCGCACACCGCGACGGAGCCCGCCGCGATGCGGACGACGCCGCCCGTGCATGAGGCCGATGGGCGCATCGTGGCCATCACGGCGGAGGGATTGACCATCAGCCACGGACCGTTCGAGACCCTGGGCATGCCCGGCATGACCATGACCTTCGCCCTCGCCCGCCCCGGACTGGCCGATGGCCTGAAGGTCGGCGAGCGTATCCGCTTCGGCGTCAGCCAGAGCGACGCCGGCCTGCTCATCGAGCGGGTACGCCAGCAGGAGGAGCGGCCATGATCGAGGCACTCATCCGCTGGTCGGTGGCCAACCGCCTCCTGGTCCTGCTGGCAACGTTGTTCATCGTCGCCTGGGGCCTCTGGTCGCTGCGTAGCACCTCTATCGACGCGCTTCCCGACCTCTCCGACGTCCAGGTGATCGTCCGTACCAGCTATCCGGGCCAGGCACCGCAGATCGTCGAAAACCAGATCACCTACCCGCTGGCCACCACCATGCTGTCGGTTCCCGGGGCGAAGACCGTGCGCGGTTTTTCTTCCTTCGGCGACAGCTTCGTCTACGTGCTGTTCGAGGACGGAACCGATCTCTACTGGGCGCGCTCGCGGGTGCTGGAGTACCTGAACCAGGCGCAGGCGCGTCTGCCGGCGAGCGCGAAGACGGCGCTCGGGCCGGACGCCACCGGGGTCGGCTGGATCTACCAGTACGCCCTGGTCGACCGCTCGGGCCGGCATGACCTGGCCCAGCTGCGCTCCCTGCAGGACTGGTTCCTCCGCTTCGAATTGAAGACGGTGCCCGACGTCGCGGAAGTCGCCAGCGTGGGCGGCATGGTCCGCCAGTACCAGGTGCTGCTCGACCCGCTGCGACTGGCCAGCCTGGGCATCACCCAGAGCCAGGTGGTCGAGGCAATCGGCAAGGCCAACCGGGAGACCGGCGGCGGCGTACTGGAGCTGGGCGAAGCCGAGTTCATGGTGCGCGCATCGGGTTACCTGAAGAGCATCGACGACTTCCGCGCGGTTCCATTGCGCCTGGCCGGCAACGGCAGCCCGGTCACTCTCGGCGACGTCGCCAGCATCCAGCTGGGGCCGGAGATGCGCCGCGGCATCGGCGAGCTGGACGGCGAGGGCGAGGCGGTCGGCGGGGTGATCGTCCTGCGCAGCGGCAAGAATGCCCGCGAAGCCATAGCACGGGTGAAGGACAAGCTGGAGACGCTGAAGAAGAGCCTGCCCGCGGGTGTCGAGATCGTCACCACCTACGACCGCAGCCAGTTGATCGACCGCGCGGTGTCCAACCTCGGGCACAAGCTGCTCGAGGAGTTCATCGTGGTCGCGCTGGTCTGCGCCGCGTTCCTCTGGCACCTGCGCTCGTCGCTGGTGGCCATCGTCTCGCTGCCGGTCGGGGTGCTGATCGCGCTGATCGTGATGCACCAGCAGGGCATCAACGCCAACATCATGTCGCTGGGCGGCATCGCCATCGCCATTGGCGCGATGGTCGATGCGGCGGTGGTGATGATCGAGAACGCGCACAAGCGCGTCGAGGCCTGGCATACGCGGCATCCGGACACGCCCCTGGTGGGCGAGCAGCACTGGCGGGTGATGACCGAGGCCGCGATGGAGGTCGGGCCGGCGCTGTTCTTCAGCCTGCTGATCATCACCCTGTCGTTCATTCCGGTGTTCACCCTGGAAGCGCAGGAAGGTCGCCTGTTCGGACCGCTGGCGTTCACCAAGACCTATGCGATGGCCGGCGCCGCCGGATTGTCCGTGACCCTGGTGCCGGTCCTGATGGGCTACTGGATTCGCGGGCGGCTGCCGGAGGAGCGCAGCAATCCGCTCAACCGCTGGCTGATCGGGCTCTACCAGCCGGCGCTGGAGCGGGTGCTGCGCTACCCGCGGACGACGCTGGCGGTCGCCGCGCTGATCTTCCTCAGCAGCCTGTGGCCGCTCTCCCGGCTGGGCGGCGAGTTCCTCCCGCCGCTGGACGAGGGCGACCTGCTGTACATGCCTTCGGCCCTGCCCGGCCTGTCCGCGCAGAAGGCTGCGGAGCTGCTGCAGATCACCGACCGCCTGATCAAGAGCGTGCCCGAGGTGGATACGGTGTTCGGCAAGGCCGGACGGGCCGAGTCGGCCACCGATCCGGCGCCGCTGGAGATGTTCGAGAGCACCATCCGCTTCAAGCCGAAGAGTCACTGGCGCCCGGGCATGACCAGCGAAAAGCTGGTGGAGGAACTCGACCGCGTGGTGAAGGTGCCGGGCCTGACCAACATCTGGATTCCGCCTATCCGCAATCGCATCGACATGCTCGCCACCGGCATCAAGAGTCCCATCGGGGTGAAGATCGCCGGTGCCGACCTGGCCGAGATCGAGCGCGTCGCGCAAGCGGTGGAGCGGGCGGCCAGGACGGTTCCCGGCGTCTCCTCGGCGCTGGCGGAACGCCTCTCCGGCGGACGCTACATCGACATCGATATCGACCGCCAGGCGGCGGCCCGCTACGGCCTCAACATCGCCGACGTGCAGGCCATCGTCAGCGGCGCCATCGGCGGGGAGAACGTCGGCGAGACGCTGGAAGGACTGGCCCGCTATCCGATCAACGTGCGCTACCCGCGCGAATGGCGCGACTCGCCCGAGGCCCTGCGGGAACTGCCGATCTACACCGCCGAGGGTGGCCAGGTCACCCTCGGCAGCGTGGCGAGGGTGAGCATCAGCGAAGGACCGCCGATGCTCAAGAGCGAGAACGCCCGCCTTTCCGGATTGGTCTACGTCGACGTTCGCGGCCGCGACCTGGCCTCGGTGGTGGCGGACTTGCGCCAGGCGGTGGAACGCGACGTGCACCTGGCGCCGGGCACCAGCCTCAGCTACTCCGGTCAGTTCGAGTACCTGGAGCGTGCCAATGCCCGGCTCAAGCTGGTGGTGCCGGCGACACTGGCGATCATCTTCGTCCTGCTCTACCTGACCTTCGGCCGTGTCGACGAGGCCCTGCTGATCATGGCCACCCTGCCCTTCGCTCTCGCCGGCGGCGTGTGGCTGCTGTACCTGATGGGGTACAACCTGTCGATCGCCACCGGCGTCGGCTTCATCGCGCTGGCCGGCGTCGCGGCGGAATTCGGGGTGATCATGCTGATCTACCTGAAGAACGCCCGGGCCGAACAGCCACGGTCCGACGACCGCGCCACGCTGCTCCGCGCCATCCGCGAGGGCGCCGTGCAGCGCGTGCGGCCCAAGGCCATGACCGTCGCGGTGATCGTCGCCGGCCTCCTGCCGATCCTCTGGGGCAGCGGCACCGGCAGCGAAGTCATGAGCCGTATCGCCGTACCGATGGTCGGCGGCATGCTCACCGCTCCCCTGCTTTCCCTCTTCGTCATTCCAGCGGCGTACTGGCTGCTTCGCCGTCGTTCGCTCGCCAACCTACCCACGGACTACCCAGGAGAAGCCCGATGAAAACGCGCTACCTCTACGCCACACTGCTCCTCGCCCTGACCTTCGGGGCGCAGGCGGAAACCATGCCGGGCATGGCGATGGAAGACATGCAGACCCAGCAGGCGGCCGCAACGGCCACAGCGGAGGGCACCGTCAAGGCGATCGCCCCGGATCGCGCCAGCATCACCGTCGCCCACGGCGCGGTGCCCACGCTTCGCTGGCCGCCGATGACGATGAGGTTCAAGATCACCCCGGAGCAGTCGCACGGATTGACCGTGGGAGACCGGGTGACCTTCGACTTCCGTGTCGACGCGGGAGCGGCCAGCATCGTCGCCATCCGCAGGCAGTGAGCGCGTGCCGGCAGCCCACCGCCAGCCGGAAAGCGGCGGGTTGCCGGGATCGACTGAGGTCCTCATCCAAGGGCGCCGCTGAGCGGCCGCGGCGGCAGCGAACGTCCGCCCGCGATCCGCCAGCCGGCGCCTGTTTTTTCGCCGGCAAGGCCCGGGCATGGGGTACCATGCCGCGCCCTTCGCCGCCGATCCTTGCCGCCCATGTCCGCCACCGCGCTGTACACCGACCTGTCCCACTATTACGACCTGATGTGCGCCGACATCGACTACCAGGCGCAGAGCCACTGCGTGCGTCGCCTGCACCAGTTGTTCGGCAACCAGGGCCAGCGGCACCTGGACCTGGCCTGCGGCACTGGCCCGCACGTGCGGCACTTCCTCGATTTCGGCTATCGCAGCGCCGGCCTGGACATCAACCAGCCGATGCTCGACCTCGCCCGACAGCGCTGCCCCGAAGCGCACTTCAGCCGGCAGGACATGGCCGGCTTCCAGGTGGACGAGCCGCTGGACCTGATCACCTGTTTCCTCTATTCGATCCACTACAACGCAGGGCTGGAGCGCTTGCGCGCATGCCTGGCCAGCGTGCATGGCGCACTGGCGGATGGCGGCGTGTTCTGTTTCAACACGGTGGACAAGGGGCAGATCGACAATCGCTCGTTCGTCCGCCATTCCGTGGAGCATCGAGGCAGCCGCTTCACCTTCGGTTCCGGCTGGTACTACAGCGGCGAGGGCGAGCGCCAGACGCTGCGCCTCGGTATCGAGAAAACCACGGACGGAACGACCCAGACCTGGGAGGACGAACACGCCATGGTCGCCCTCAGCTTCGCCGAGCTGCAGCACCTGTTGCAGGCGCATTTCGAGGTGCAGGTCTTCGAACACGACTACGAAAGGATCACGCCCTGGGGCGGCAGCTCAGGGAATGCCCTGTTCGTCTGCGTGAAGCGCTAGCCTTCGGAGATCGCGGCGGAAACGCGACTAAGGGATCAGGCCGGCGCGGGCGAAGCGAGCGTCCTGATCAGGAAGCTGCGCAGGCTGTCCACGGCCCTGGAAGTGCGCGACGCCTTGCTTCGATAGACCGCGACGTCCATCGGCTGCAACGGCCCCAGCCCATGTTCCCGTCCCAGTACCTGCAAGTGCGCCGGCGCGCTGCAGCGCGTCAGCACCGCGACCGCGATGCCGCTTTCCACCGCCGCGATCTGGCCGGCCAGGCTCGAACTGTTGTAGACCACCTTGTACCGCCGCCCCTGCGCGCCAAGCGCGTTGACCGCGCAACGACGCGCCAGGCTGGCCTCCTCGTAGACGGCAATGGGCAGCGGGTCGCGCCGCCACAGTTCGAACTGCGACGCGCCGACCCAGACCATCGGCTCCTGGAAGAGGAAGGCCCCGCGTCGGGGACTGTCGCGCGAGACAAGGGCCAGATCGAGGTCGCCGCTGGCCACGCGGGGAATCAGGGCGGTCGACTGTTCGCAGGTCAGTTCGATATCCACCCCGCCGTGCCGCGGCGCGAACCGCCTCAGGACCGGCGTGAGATAGTGCGCCGCGTAGTCTTCCGCGACGCCCAGGCGAATGCGTCCGGTCAGCGTCTCTTCGGCGAACGCGGCCTGGGTCTCGGCGTGCAAGGCGAGCATGCGCCGCGCGTAGCCGAGCAAGGCCTGTCCATCCTCGGTCAATTCCAGCTGCCGGGGGCTGCGACGGAGAACCTGGCGGCCCAGGGCGGCTTCCAGTTTCTTCAACTGCATGCTCACCGCCGATTGCGACCGGTGTACCTCGATCGCGGCGCTGGACAACGAGCCGCTATCCACCGCCGCGACGAAGCACTTCAGCCAATCGATCTGCAGGTCCCGAGGCATCGTGACGACTCCTGAATTCGAAAATCGAATACCTGATTGCCAGAATATTCGCTTTCCGTCCAGGCACCCACATTCCATGATCGCCGGCACGGCACCGCTGCCGCCTCCTCGGAGACATCATGGAAGTCGAAACCTGGCTGCTCTATCTGCTGACCTGCTGCGGCATAGCGCTGGTGCCCGGGCCCAACGCCCTGCTGGTGCTCACCCACGGCGCCCTGCATGGCAATCGCAGGACGCTGTTCACGATTGCCGGCGGCGTGACCGGTTTCATCGGCATGATCGCCCTGTGCGTCCTCGGCCTCGGCGTCCTGCTGAAGACCTCGATGCTCTGGCTGGGCGCCTTGAAGATCGTGGGCGGGCTCTATCTCATCTGGCTCGGTATCGGCCTCTGGCGCGCGGAGCCGGTGGCGCTCACCCATGGAGCAGCTTGCCGGCAGGGCGACGCCTCGCTGTTCCGCCAGGGCCTGTTGTCGGCCATCGCCAATCCCAAGGCCCTGTTGCTCTTCACCGCGTTCATCACACCCTTCATCGAGCCGCAGCGAAGCCTGCTCCTGCAAACGACGGTCATGGCGCTGACCTACGCGGCGGTGGAGTTCGTCGTGGAGTTCGGCGTGGCCAGCGCCGCGCATGGCGTCCGCCCCTGGCTGGCACGGGCAGGGCGGCGTTTCAACCGGGTCTGCGGCGGCTTCTTCGTCGCCTTCGGCGCGCTGCTGCCGATCCGCTAGTGGCTTGCGTCCCGGCTCCGCATCGGTCAGCGCAGCGAGCGCAAGGCGGAGCGTTCGGGGCAATATCGCCGGGGCACGTCAGAACGAACGCACCGCCGCGCTCGCCAGGTCCTGCAGGAAGGACAGCTCGCGCAAGCTCCACTGGCGCAGCCGGCCCTGGATGCGACCGGCCTGCTGCCAGTCGGAAAGCAATCGGCTGAGCGACTCCGGGCGGATGCCGACGGCGGCGAGCATCGGCGGTGACCTCGCCTATCGGGTGGCCTGGACCTTCAGCGACTTCCGCTTCCGCGGCGGCGAATTCCAGGGCAAGCGCATCGCCGGCGTACCACGCCAACCATGGTCGGCCGAGCTGCTCTACCGTCAGGGTCCCTGGAGTCTCGGGCCGAACCTGCGCTGGTTGCCCCAGGACACCCCGACCGACCACACCAACACCCGCGGCAACTACCAGGACGCCTATGCCCTGTGGGGCTTCAAGGCGAGCTACAAGGCTCGCGAGGGACTGAGCGTCTACCTGCTGGGCGACAACCTCGCCGATAAGGTCTACGCCAGCAGCTACGTGATCCGCAATCGTGCCGACGCCAGCCAGCCGACGTTCCTCAGCGGCAACGGCCGCAGCCTCAGCGTCGGAGCGGAGTACAGCTTCTAGCGTTTCCCAGGTGCCCGGGCGGGCGGCGGACCGTCCTGGGTTTCCGTTCGCGCGGCGTGCGCCTTCGCGTATTTCGCGAAGCCAATCTTGATCCCGACCAGCAGCGGGGCGGCGAATACGAACAGCAGGGCCACCGCGTTGAACGCCGTGTCGAAGGCGATCACCGTGGACTGCCCCGTCACGGCGCGGCCGAGCAGGCTGGTCGCCGCCTGGTTCGCAGCCGCCGCGTCCATCCCTTTCAGCGCCAGCATGGCGGACGTATTGGTCAACCGCTCGATGAGCGCGGCACCGCCGGTGCCGAGGTTGGCGCCGAGGACCGCGCCGTTGGCCACCACATGCTGGTCGATCAGCGTCTGCAGCGCGGCGACGCCCAGCAGTCCGCCAAGCTGGCGGCCGGTGTTGAACAGGCCGATGCCGCAGGCAAGGTGCCGTCGGTCGAGGTCGCTGAAGGCGATCAGGGTGATGGAAAGGAACAGGAAGCCAAGGCCGAAGCCACGCAGCAGGACGGCCGCCATCATGTCGTCGGCACCGCTTTCCAGGGTCGAGCCGGACAGCATCCACATCGCCACCATGATCATCAGGATTCCGAAGGGCACCGTGGCGAATGGCGCGACGCCGCGAACCTGCATGAGGTAGGCGGCGACCAGCAGCGCACCGATGAACAAGGCGCCGCTCGGCAGCAGGAGCAGACCGCCATCGGTAGGCGTGAAACCAAGCACGGACAGGGCGAACGCGGGGATCAGGTAGGCGCTGCCGAACAACGCCGCGCCGGCGACGAAGCTGACGATGAAGGCAAAGGAAAAGTCGCTCGACCTGAACAGGTCGAAGTCGAGCAGGCCACGCCCGCCGGCCATCCCCTGCTGGCCGAGAAACGCCAGCAGGGACGCCCCCCCAGCCAGGCTCAGCCACAGCACGTGCGGCTCCTCGAACCAGTCCCAGCGGCTGCCCTGGCCAAGGACGTAGCTGAAACAGCCAAGGGCCAGGGAGAGCAGCGCGAAGCCGATCCAGTCGAACGGACGGGGCCTGGCGACGGGTATCTCGCCGTCCGCCATCAGCAGCAGTCCCGCGGCCGCCAGGGCCAGCGGAACGACGCTGAAGAAGATCCACGCCCAGGACTGGCTATCGACCAACCAGCCCTGCAGGGCCGGGGCGAGCGAGGCGGGCGTCACCACCGCGCCCATCGCGAACAGGGCCTGGAGGAACGGCTGCCGGGCCCGCGGACAGGCGAGGAACAACAGTGTCTGCCCGCCGACCAGCAGGGTGCCGCCGGCGAACCCCTGGACCAGCCGGAGGGCCACCAGCAGATCCAGCCGCGCGGTGACGGCGGCGAGACCGCAGGCCAGGCCCATCGTCAGGGTCGCGCCGATGATCACGCGGCGCCAGTGGAAGCGGCTCATCAGCCAGGGAGCGGTCATGAACCCGATCAGCTTGAGCGCCGTGTAGCCGACATCCAGCCAGGCGAACTCGTCGGGCGTGGCATGGGCATCGCCCATGATGTCGCTGCGTCCGAACGCCAGTACGGTGCCGGCGATCGCCTCCGTCAGCGCGGCAAGCAGGATGCCCGCGACCAGGAGCACACCGGCTGCCGGCATGCGAGGCGCCGCCACGAGCGCGGCTGTCCCGCTCACGGTCCCGCGCTCCGGGCGACTTCGACGCGTGCGGAAAGGCCGGGCACGATGCGCCCGGGCAGCGGGTTGGCGGCGAAGCGGATCTTCACCGGAACGCGCTGCACGACACGGACGAAATTGCCCGTGGCGTTGTCGGCGGGCAGCAGGCTGAACGCCGAGCCGGTGCCGGCGGCGAAGCTGTCGACCACGCCTTCGAGTTCCCCGCTCGGATAGCCGTCGATGGTGATCCGGACGCGCTGGCCGGGGCGGATATGCTCCACCTGGGTTTCCTTGAAATTGGCCACGATCCACACATCGTCGAGCGGAACGATATCCAGCAGGGAAACGCCCGGCGTCACGAAGCGGCCAATGCGGACCTGGCGGTTGCCGATGACGCCGCCCACCGGCGCGCGGACCACCGTGCTGTCCAGGTCGATCCGGGCGAGATCGCGTGCGGCCCGGGCCTGGGCCAAGGCGGCGAGGGCCGCCTCACGCTGGGCCAGGAGCACCGCGATGCGCTGCTGCTGCGCCTCTACCGTGGCGCCAGCCGCCGCCAGCGCCGCCTCGGCGCTGGAGCGCGCCGCCGCGCTCTCGTCGACGCTGGCCTGGCTGACGGCGTTGCTGAGGATGAGCTTGCGGCTGCGAGCGTGGGTCTTGGCCGCGAGGTTCATCTCGGCCACGGCCGAACGCCGCTGGGCCTCGGCCTGGCGGATCAGCGCGCGCTGGAGCCCGGTTTGCGCATCGACATCGTCCAGGCGGGCCTCGGCGGCCTCGATATTGGCCTGCGCTTGCGCAAGCCGCGCGCGATAGTCGCGGTCATCGATCCGGAACAGCACGTCGCCGGCCCGTACGACCTGGTTGTCGCCGACCTCCAGCACCGTGACGTAGCCGGCCACCTTCGGCGCGAGCGAGGTGACGTCGCCGCGGACATAGGCGTTGTCGGTCGAGGTGCCGGCGAACGGCCCGGCGATCAGCCAGCCCGCCGCCAGCACCGCCAGGGCTGCGCCGCACAACAGCAGACCGAGCCGCTTTCTCTTGTGCCGCCGCGCGGCCAGCGCGTGGAGCCCGGAGTCTCCATCGCTAGCCATGGCGGCCTTGTCCTCGTGTGCGTTCATCTTCTGCTGTCCTGCTGGGAAGCGCCGTCGCCGGCAGCCCAGAGGCATGGCCCGAGGCTACCGGACATCGCCAGACGCGCGGATCGGTCATTTGCCCGCGGGGGTGACGAGCGCCCCCTCGTCGCTGTCGAGCACGAACACCGCCATCAGGCGCGCCGGCGCCGTGTCGCTGGCGTTCGCGCTCACGTCGTGGAACGAGCCGGGCTCTTCGATGAAATGCTCGCCGGTCTTGTAGACCTTGGCCGGCGAGCCGTTGACGCCGCTACGCACCGCGCCTTCGAGAACCGTGGCGTAGATGAAGGCCGAACGGGGGTGGGTATGGGATGGCGAGGCCCCACCCGGCGCGTAGTCGACGAGCACGACCTTCATGCTCTTGCCGGGAACGTTCGGCAGGGCCTGGTCGAACACCACCGTCACCTTGCCCGGCAGCCGGTCGCCGGCAGACGCGCCGGCTATCGAGAGCAAGGCCACGGCAATGGCCAGCAGGAAGCGCGTGTACATGGCAGTTCTCCTTCGAATGAATCAGTAGCGCAGGCGCTGGCCCGTCGCCGGGCCGCGGCTCTGCGGATGGGTTGCCGTCCGCGGAGCGCTAGGCCTGCGAACGGGCGAGCCAGTCCTCGAAACGAAGCGTGCCGAGTCGCGCGCCGCTGGCGGGCGTCAGCGACCGGTCGTCGAGCAGGGCGCCAAAGTAACGCGCGTGCACATCCGCCACGACCCGCCGGCTGTCGCGGGTCGCCCGCAGGTAGCGCCTGGCCATTTCGTCGAGCGGCAGCGCCTCGGGGCCGCCGACCTCAAGCGTGCCGTTGACTGGCGGAGCGAGCGCGACGTCGGCGAGCGCGGCCGCCACGTCGTCCGAGGCGATCGGCTGGAACAGCGCCGGCGACAGGTGGATTTCCTCGCCGCTGGCGGCCGACTCGGCGATGCCGCCGACGAACTCGAAGAACTGCGTGGCGCGCAGGATCGTATAGGGGACCTGGGAAGACTTGATGAGGTTTTCCTGGGCGACCTTCGCGCGGAAATAACCGCACTCGGGAAGCCGCTCGCTGCCGACGATCGACAGGGCGACGTGGTGGCGAACCCCGGCCGCGGCCTCGGCCGCCAGCAGGTTGCGGCTGGAGGTCTCGAAGAATTCGAGAACCGCGTTATCCTCCCAGGACGGCGCGTTCGCCACATCGACGACGACCTCGGCGCCGTCCATCGCCTGGGCCAGGCCCTCGCGGGTGATGCTGTTGACCCCGGAGCTGGGGGCTGCCGCAAGCACCTCGTGGCCACGCTCGCGGAGATTCCGCGCAAGTTTCGCTCCGATCAGGCCAGTGCCTCCGATGATGACTATCTTCATGGCTACTCTCCTCCGTTCGACGACACCCGTTGCCGTCGCTGGAGGAGGAGCATGCTTCCCGCTGCCAGGCGAGTCCTTGCGCCAGCCTTGGATTGTCCTTCGGGGAAGCTTGTTTTTTCATCCAGGGAAGGCCGGCGCCAGTACCGCGCCTTGTGGCGGACCGCGCAACGGGAGGCGCGCCGCCGTGCTATCACTGTCGAACAAGAATCGTCGTCCGCCGGGCCTCCGGGCCGGGTGCGCGCGACCGGGAGCAAACGACCTTGCCATTCGAATTCGGAGACTACGTGCTCGACCAGGAGCGCCGGGAACTGACCCTGTGCGGGCAGGCCGTGGTCGTGGGGCCGCAGGTCTTCGACCTGCTGCTGCACCTCGTCAGGAACCATGACCACGTCGTCAGCAAGGACGACCTGCTCAAGGTGGTGTGGAACGGCCGGATCGTCTCGGAATCCACCATCACCAGCCACATCAACGCGGTGCGCAAGGCCGTCGGCGACTCCGGCGAGGAGCAGCGGCTGGTGCGCACGGTCCCGCGCAAGGGCTACCGTTTCGTCGGCGCGCTCAAGGACGCCGGACCAGGCCTGGAACGGCAACGCGCCTGGAGCGACCTCAGCGATCCGGTCCCGCTCGTCGCGAAGGAAGGCACGCCGCCCGCACTCGACCTGCCGGACAAGCCCTCCATCACCGTACTGCCGTTCCAGAACCTGAGCGGCAACCCGGACGAGGACTACTTCGCCGACGGCGTGGTGGAGGACATCATCGCCGCCCTGTCGCGCATCCGTTGGCTGTTCGTCATCGCCCGCAACTCGAGCTTCACCTACAAGGGCCGCGCAGTGGACGTCCGCGGCGTCGGCCAGGAACTCGGAGTGCGCTACGTCCTGGAGGGCAGCTTGCGCCGGTCCGGGAACAAGGTCCGGATCACCGGGCAACTGATCGACGCGACGAGCGGAGCCCATCTCTGGGCGGAACGTTTCGAAGGACTGCTCGACGACATCTTCGAGCTGCAGGATCGGATCGCCGAAAGCGTCGTCGGCGCCATCGCGCCGCAGCTCGAACGGGCGGAGATCGAGCGGGCCAAGCGCAAGCCGACGGAAAGCCTGGGCGCCTACGACTACTACCTGCGCGGCACGGCGAAACTGCATACCGGCACCCGGGAGGCCATCGAAGAGGCGCTGCGGCTGTTCTACACCGCCATCGAGCTTGACCCCGAGTTCGCCTCGGCCTATGGCATGGCCGCCTGGTGCCACTTCTGGCGCAAGTTGAATGGCTGGATGCAGGAACCGGCGCGGGAAATCGCCGAAGGCGAGCGCCTGGCCCGCCTGGCGGTGGAGCTTGGTCGCGACGATGCGGTGGCGCTGACCCGCGGCGGACATGCGCTGGGCCACCTGGCGGGTGACGTCGATGGCGGCATCGCGCTGCTCGACAGGGCCCGCCTGCTCAACCCCAACCTCGCCCCGGCCTGGTACCTCGGCGGTATCCTGCGCGCCCTGCGCGGCGAGACGGAAACCGCGATCGAGGACCTGCTCCATGCGACGCGACTGAGCCCGCTCGACCCGGAAATGTTCAGGATGCAGGTTGGAATGGCACTCGCGCATTTCTTCGCCGGGCGCTTCGACGACTCGGCGGAGTGGGCGGAAAAGGCACTGGGGAACCTGCCCAGCCTGCTGGCCGCGGCGGCCCTGCTGGCGGCCAGCCACGCGCTGGCGGGACGAGCGGACGAAGCGCGGCGGGCGATGGGACGCCTGCGGGCACTCGACTCATCGCTGCGCCTCTCGCAGTTGCTCCACTGGCTGCCGATCAAGCGTCCGGAGGATCTCGCGCGGCTCGCGACGGGACTGCGACTGGCCGGCCTGCCCGAATGACCCGGCCGGGCAGGCCGCGCTAGACCAAGGTCGCAAAGACCCCGCCGACCATCTGTGACACCTTCGCGCGCTTTTTTACCCCCCGCTGTCGAGAGTCACCGCATGTCCGCCCCGTTTTCCCCCCGTTCGCCCCGCACCCTTCGCGGCCTGGGCGCCCTCGCCCTGTGCGGCGGATTCGTCGCCCCGGCCCCTGCCGCCTTCCTCGAGGACGGCAGCGCGCGCCTGGAAGCGCGCACCGTCTACTTCAACCGCGACTTCCGCGACGGCAGCTCGGCCAACCCGCAGGGCGCCTCCAAGCGCGAGGAAGCCGCGCAGGGCTTCATCCTCGACCTGCGCTCGGGCTATACCGAGGGCGCGCTGGGCTTCGGCGTGGATACCCTGGCGATGCTCGGGATCAAGCTCGACTCCAGCCCCGCGGACAGCAACAGCGGCCTGCTGCCTTCCAGCGGCCACGATCCGCGTCGCTCGGTCGACCAGTACGCCAAGGCCGGCGTCGCCGGCAAGATGCGCTTCTCGCAGACACAGTTCAGATACGGGGCGATGCTGCCGGACATGCCGTTGCTGAAATACAACGACGGACGCCTGCTGCCGACCCTGTTCCACGGCGCCCAGCTGACCAGCGAGGAGATCGCCGGCCTCAGGCTCTCCGCCACCCGCCTGGAGCGCTACACCGCGCGGGACTCCAGCGATGCCCAGGACATCCGCCTGCACTGCAAGAACAAACGCTACGCCTGCGACACCACCGGCAACCGCTTCGACGCCTACCAACTCGACTACCAGGTCAACGACGGCCTGCTGTTGCAATACGCCCAGGGCGGCCTGCGCAACGTCTATCGCCAGCGCTACCTCGGTGCCGTGGGCAAGCGGCAGCTCGGCGCCGGCAAGCTGAGCGCCGACCTGCGCTGGTTCGACAGCGAGGACGCCGGCGCGGCCCGCGCCGGCAAGATCGACAACCGCGCCCTCAGCCTGCTGCTCGCCTACGCCCAGGGCGGCCACACGCTCAGCGCCGGCTGGCAGCGGATGAACGGCGCCAGCTCGATGCCCTACCTCGACGGCAGCAATCCGTACCTGGCCAACTACCTGCAGGTGAACGACTTCGCCAACCCCGAGGAACGCTCCTGGCAACTGCGCTACGACTTCGACCTGCGCAGCGTCGGCGTGCCCGGCCTGAGCTTCATGACCCGCTACGTCAACGGCGACCATATCCGCCTGGCCAACGGCGACGAGGGCAAGGAATGGGAGCGCGACATCGAGCTGAAGTACGTGGTGCAGAGCGGCCGCTTCAAGGACCTCAGCCTGCGCCTGCGCAACGCCACCTACCGCACCGACTTCGAGCGCTCGGCGCGCGACGTGGACGAGGTGCGCCTGATCGCCAGCTACAACCTGTCGCTGTTCTGAGCCGTCGCGCCGGAACGCACACCGGCGCGACGCTCCGGCGGTTCAGACCGCCAGGGCGCGTTCGCGCAGCTCGACGTTGAGGATGTGGTCGTTCTCCGAGTAATCCACCGGGCAATCGATCACATGCACCCCGGGCGTGCCCAGGCAGCGCTCCAGCAGCGGCAGGAAGCCCTCGGCGCTGTCGACCCGGTGGCCGTGGGCGCCGTAGGCCTCGGCGTAGCGCACGAAGTCCGGGTTGCCGTAGTCCAGCCCGAAGTCGGCGAAGCCCATGTTCGATTGCTTCCAGCGGATCATCCCGTAGCCGTTGTCGCGCAGGATGATCACCGTCAGGTTCATCTTCAGCCGCACCGCGGTTTCCAGTTCCTGGCTGTTCATCATGAAGCCGCCATCGCCACACACCGCGACGATCGGCCGGTCCGGGTAGACCAGGTGCGCGGCCATCGCCGAGGGCAGGCCGGCGCCCATGGTGGCGAGGGCGTTGTCCAGCAGCACGGTGTTGGGCATGTGCGCCTTGTAGTTGCGGGCGAACCAGATCTTGTACATGCCGTTGTCCAGGGCGACGATGCCCTGCGACGGCAACGCCCGGCGCACGTCGGCCACCAGGCGCTGCGGATAGAGCGGGAAGCGCGGGTCGTCGGCGCCTTCGGCGACCTGCGCCTCGTTGGCCTCGCGGATCGCCAGCAGGCGGGTGAAGTCCCAGTGCGCGGTATCGTCCAGCGCCTCGCCGATCTGCCAGATGGCGTTGGCGATGTCGCCCACCACTTCGATCTGCGGGAAATACACCGGGTCCACCTCGGCGGAACGGAAGTTCACGTGGATCACCTCGGTACCGCCGCGAACCATGAAGAACGGCGGCTTCTCGATCACGTCGTGGCCGACGTTGACGATCAGGTCGGCCGCCTCCACCGCGCGATGCACGAAGTCGCCGGCGGACAACGCGGCGTTGCCGAGGAAGCGCGGGTGACGCTCGTCGACCACGCCCTTGCCCATCTGGGTGGTGACGAAGGGAATGCCGGTCTTGTCGATCAGTTGCTTGAGGACCTTGGCGGTCATCTTGCGGTTGGCCCCGGCGCCGATCACCAGGATCGGGCTGCGCGCGGCGCGCAGCTTCTCCACCGCGGCGCAGATCGCCTTGTATTCCGCCAGCGGCCGGCGGCTCAGGCTCGGCGGGATGGGCAGGCTGTCGGTCTGCTCGGCAGCGATGTCCTCCGGCAGCTCCAGGTGCACCGCGCCGGGCTTCTCTTCCTCAGCCAGGCGGAACGCCTCGCGGACCCGCGAGGGAATGTTGTCGGCGGAGGCCAGTTGGTGGGTGTACTTGGTCAGCGGCTGCATCATGCCGACCACGTCGAGGATCTGGAAGCGGCCCTGCTTGGACTTCTTGATCGGCTTCTGCCCGGTGATCATCAGCATCGGCATGCCGCCCAGGTAGGCGTAGGCGCCGGCGGTGACCAGGTTGGTGGCGCCCGGGCCGAGGGTCGACAGGCTGACCCCGGTCTTGCCGGTGAGGCGCCCGTAGGTGGCGGCCATGAAACCGGCCGACTGCTCGTGACGGGTGAGCACCAGCCGGATCTGCGACTTGCGCAGGGACTCCAGCAGGTCGAGATTCTCCTCGCCGGGAATTCCGAAGACGTACTGCACGCCCTCGTTTTCCAGGCATTGCACAACCACATCGGCTGCCTTGGCCATCTGCGTTCTACCTCGGGTGGTGGCGGTTCTGACCGCTCGAACACTGCGCCCCTCGCGCCTCGCTGTCCAGCCCCGCCCGGCCGGCGGAAGGCTCTGGCGCCGGCTTCGCCGGCAAGCGAACGCCGCTCCCGCCATTAGCGCAGCTGAACCCGACCACCCGATCATCAGCACAGCTAATAATTCATTCGCTGATTTCATGGTGAGGGCGGAGCCCGGATGGTAGAAATCCACCTACCGCTTTACGCGCCGGCCAAGCCGAATGCCCCGGCCCCTCCATCTCACCGAACCCTGAAGACGCCCATGCCCGAGCACGCCCCGATCCTCCCCGTCATCGCCGCCGAGGTGGCCGCCCTCGCCCCCGGTTTCCGCGCCCTGAGCCTCACCGTCGAGGCGGCGCCGATCGTTCGTCCGGAAATCGCCGGCCGCGCCGTGGAGCGCGCCTGCCAGGCGCTGGCGCGTGGCGAACCGGACTGGGCCGAGGCGCACCTGGCAGCCTGGGCCGAGGCGTTCCGCCGCTTCGGCGCCAAGCCGCAGCGTACCCCCTGCTCCGCCGAAGCCCTGCGCAAACGCGCGCTGCGCGACGGCGGGCTGCCGAGCATCGACCCGGTGGTGGACCTGTACAACGCCATCAGCGTGCAATTCGCCATTCCGGTAGGCGGCGAGAACCTCGCCGCCTATGCCGGCACGCCGCGCCTGGTGGTCGCCGACGGCAGCGAGACCTTCGACACCCTGAAGAACGGCGAAGCGCTCGACGAATCCCCCGACCCCGGCGAGGTGGTCTGGCGCGACGACCTCGGCGTCACCTGCCGCCGCTGGAACTGGCGCCAGGGCGTGCGCACCCGCCTGGACGCCGGCGCCCGGCGCATGTGGTTCATCCTCGAGAGCCTGCCGGAAATGCCGCTGGCGGCCCTGCACGAAGCGGGCGGCCTGCTGCTCGACGAATTGCGCCTGATGATGCCCGGCATGCGCGCCGACTCGCGCCTGCTGTGCGTGGCGACGGAACCCACCGACAGCGTATAAGGGCCGAGTCCCCGAGGAGAACAGAACATGTACCTGCCTTCGCATTTCGAAGAGTCCGACCCGCAGGCGCTGCACGCGCTGATCCGGGACTATCCGCTGGGCCTGCTGGTCAGCCACGGCGAAGCGGGCCTGGACGCCAACCACCTGCCGTTCGAGCTGAGCCCGGAAAAGGGCGCGCAAGGCACCCTGGAAGCCCATGTCGCGCGCAGCAACCCGGTATGGAGCGAGCTGCGCGACGGCGACGAGGTGCTGGTGGTGTTCCGCGCCGGCGATGCCTACATCTCGCCGCAGTGGTACCCGAGCAAGCAGGAGCACCACCGCCAGGTGCCGACCTGGAACTACCGGGTGGTCCACGCCCACGGCCGGGTGCGGATTCGCGACGACCAACGCTACGTGCGCGGCCTGGTGGCGCGCCTGACCCGCACCCACGAGGCGACCCAGGAAACGCCCTGGAAAATGACCGACGGCCCCGCCGACTACATCGACGAGATGCTCCGGCTGATCGTCGGCATCGAAATCGAGATCACCCGCCTGGTCGGCAAGTTCAAGCTCAGCCAGAACAAGGAAGCCCGCGATATCCGCGGCGCCAGCGCAGCGCTGCTGGCGCGCGGCGAACAGGCGATCGGCGCGGCCATGGACGACTGCGCCGCCCGGCGCGACGGCTGAGGCTCAGGCCTCGCCCGGCTGCGGCCGGTGGTGGACGAACTCGACCACCGTGCCGTCCGGCAGCAGCGCATTGAAGCAGGCGCCGGTGGGCGCGCGCGCCGGCCCGAAGATGATCTGCGCGCCGGCAGCCAGCAACCGCCGCTGATAGGGCTCGATGTCGTCCACCAGCAGGGTGCCGGTGGTGCTGCGGAACGGCGCCAGCGCCTCGTCGCTGCCCTCCAGCAGGAGGAAGGCGCCGACCGCGGCGAGTGTCAGGCGTTTCTCGGGAAAGTCGAAGCGCATGTCGTGGGCGACGCCCTGCAGGTCTTCGTAGAAAGCGATGGCCGCATCGATGCTGCCCGGTTCCAGGTAGACACGGATGAACACCCGCGGCTCGGCGAAACCGGACGAGTCGTTGACGCGACGCCAGAGAAAAGGCTGGGACATGGCGCAGGACCTCCGCAGGCCAGGGCGAAAGGTCCGTTCTAGCATGCCGGCCGCGTCCGGCGAAACGCCCTCATTTCGTCGAGCGGACGTTGCCGTAGCGCACTTCTTTCGACGGCGGGTAGCCGTAGAAGGCGGTGTAGCACTTGCTGAAGTGGCTGGGCGAGACGAAGCCGCAGGCGACCAGGACCTCCAGCATGGTCAGGTCGGAATGTTGCAGCAGGCGCCGGCACTCGGTGATCCGCAACTCCAGGTAGTAGCGCACCGGCGTGGTTCCGAGCTGCTGCTGGAACAACCGCTCGATCTGCCGCCGCGAGCGCCCCACGTAGTGGGCGAGCTGCTCCTGGCTGAGCGGTTCCTCGATATTCGCCGCCATCAGGTTGATCACTTCGCGCAACGGCTCGCTCATCTTCTCGTGCAGGGCCGGGCGCACCCGCCGGTAGCGCGACTCCTCGAAGGCGAGGATATCCACCACCGCCTCCACCAGGTCGCGCCCGTGGCGCCGGGCGATCCACTCCAACGCCAGGTTGAAGGCGCCGGTGGGGCTGGCCGCGGTCAGGCGGTCGCGGTCGACCATGTAGCTGTCGCTGGTCACCTGGCTGTTGCGGGCGATCTCGGCGAGGGCGGCGCGGTGCTCGGGATGGATGCAGCAGCGGTAGCCATCCAGCAGGCCGGCGTCGCCGAGGAACCAGGCACCGTTCCACAGCCCGGCCAGGGCCACGCCGCGCGACGCCACGTCCTGCAACGCTTCCCGCAGCGCGGCGGACGAGCGCAGGGGCGTGCGCAAACCGCCGCAGACCACCAGCAGGTCGAGTCCTTGCCGCGCCGCCGAGGCGAGCGCCAGGTCCGGGCAGATCAGCAACCCGAGGTCGCTGGTCACCGGCTCGCCGCTCAGGCTGAAGTTGCTCACCGCGAAGGACTCGCTGCGGATCAGGTTGGCGGTCACCAGGGTGTCCAGCGCCTGGGTGAAGGCCGGCAGGGAAAAGTGTTCGAGCAGCAGGAAGCCCACCCGCGCCCGTGCCGAGCCCCCCTCCCCGGCCCCGGTGAACCTGAGGTTCTGCCCTTGCAGGGCGGCGCTGAAACGCCTTCTTTCCATCGATTCGTGCCTCTTGTTCTTCTTGTTCCCGGCCAGCGGGCCGCGACGCCTGCCGTCGCGGCGAAAACCCCGGGCGCTCCATCATATGCGCAAGCCATGTAACTTGGCGCCTCCCTGGCGCGCCGGGGGAATATGCTCAAATACGCCCTCGGGGGGCTGCCCCTTTCGCACACCACGGCGTCAGCGGAAACAGCGCGGACGAACGGTACGGAAACGCCCCGAAAAACCTGTAGACATATTGTCTAACAGAATCCTATAGTCATTATACAAACTGTAGACACAGCCCATGACAAGTAGAAAGGCCTCCATGAAAGCCCAACCCGACGTCGACTCGAACAGCGCCGATGCCCCCTTCGACCGCAAGGCGGTGCTGGGCGATGCGCTGCGCCGGCGGATCCTGAGCATGGAACTGGCGCCCGGCGCGGTCGTCGACGAACTCGCCCTGTGCGACGAGTTCGGCCTCTCGCGCCCGCCGGTGCGCGAACTGCTGCGGCAGATCGCCGCCGAGGGCTACATCGAACTGGAAGCCAACCGTGCGCCGCGCGTCGCGGCCATGAGCCACGACTCGCTGCACGCCTTCTTTCTCGCCGCGCCGCTGATCTACATCGCCACCACGCAACTGGCGGCCACCCATGCCAGCGAAGCGGAGATCGAGACGCTCAAGGCGATCCAGGAAGATTTCCGCAAGGCCATCGAAGAGAAGCATGTGGAAAACCGCGTCATCCACAACGACGCCTTCCACCTGGAGATCGGCAGGATGGCCCACAACGACTACCTCATGCCCAGCCTGCGCCGCTTGCTGATCGACCATGCGCGGCTGGGCAAGATCTTCTACCGCCATCCGACCACCGACGACATGCAACGCGACCTGGAACTCGCCTGCGACCAGCACGACCAGATCGTCGATGCCATCCAGCGGCGCGATCCGGATGCGGCGGCGGACATCGTCCGTGCGCATTTCGAGCTGTCGCGCCGGCGCATGGCCGAGTACGCGGCGCCGGCCGGAGTGGAGGTGGCGCTGGTCTACGAGGGTTAGCGAGCCCCCCGCGCCACGGCCCCGCCCGAGAAGCTGAGGCGGTCACGCAGGGGATGGTTACCGGGTTCCAATAACAAGAGTCAGGTCCCTGCGATGACGAAAGTAACCCACCTCCCGGCCGACGACCGTTCCTGCGGCTGGTACCACCTCAGCCCGCCGCGGCGGCCGAAGCCGGCCCACTACGGCAGGAGCGCCGCCCGTTGGGTGGTGGTCGGCGCCGGCTTCACCGGCCTCGCCGCCGCGCGCCAGCTGGCGCTGCATTTTCCCGACGAGGAGATCGTCCTGGTCGAGGCCCAGGAAGTCGGCTTCGGTACCGCCGGGCGCAACGCCGGCTTCGCCATCGACCTGCCCCACGACATCGGCGCCGACGACTACATCGGCGACATAGCGACCGCCCGGATCGCCCTGAAGCTCAATCTCGCCGGCCAGTCGCTGCTCCGCGAACAGGTGCAGCGCCATGCCATCGACTGCCAGATGAAGGCCTGCGGCAAGTACCAGGCGGCCGTCGAGGCGCGCGGCGTGGCTGTGCTCGACGCCTACCGGCGCGGCCTCGATCGGCTCGGCCAGGCCTACGAGGTGATCGAGGCGGACGACCTCCCGGGACACATCGGCACCGCCTTCTATCGCAAGGCCCTGTTCACCCCCGGTACCCTGCTGGTGCAGCCCTCGGCCCTGGTCAAGGGCCTGGCCGACAGCCTGCCGGGCAACGTCAGCCTCTACGAACACACACCGATCACCGCCGTGGAATATGGCGACAGGACCCTGCTGAGCCATCCCCACGGCAGCATCCTGGCCGACCGCCTGGTCCTCGCCAACAACGCCTTCGGCATGAGCTTCGGCTTCCTCCAGGGGCGGATGCTGCCGATCTTCACCTACGCCAGCCTGACTCGGCCGCTCGAGGCCGAGGAGCAGGCCCGCCTCGGCGGCCGCCCCTACTGGGGCCTGATCCCGGCCGACCCTTACGGCACCACGGTGAGGCGTACCCCGGACAACCGCCTGCTGATCCGCAACAGCTTCAGTTTCAACCCTGACGGACGCAGCGCCGGGAAGTACCTTGAGCGCTTCGCCGTACGCCATCGCGCCTCGTTCCGCCAGCGCTTCCCGATGCTCCCGGAAGTCGGCTTCGACTACACCTGGGGCGGCTCGCTGGCGCTGTCGAGGAACCACATGGGGCACTTCGGCGAGCTGGCGCCCAACGTCTATGGCGCCCTGTGCTGCAACGGCCTGGGGGTAACCCGCGGGACCGTCACCGGGAAGCTGCTGGCCGACTGGCTGGCGGGCGAACGCAACGAGCTGATCGACTTCCTGCTGCGCGCGCCCGGTCCCAGCGGCAATCCACCCGAACCACTCCTTTCCCTTGGCGTGAACCTCAACCTGAGGTGGGGGCAGTATCGAGCAGGTAGAGAAAGCTAGGCATCCCTAGTAACGCGCCCACGGGCGCCGACTTCGATTCAGACGGCCATTGAAGACCGGAGCTGGAGAGCGTTCCAGCCTCGCGGATTCGCTCGGCCCGAATTCACCGGCAGCGGTTAGAACCAGGAGACAATAATGACAAATCCTACGACCTCGATCGAAGACGTACCCCTCAACGCCTTCCACCGGCTGTTGACCCTGCGCTCCGGCGGCGGCTCCTTCGTCGACGGCTACGTGCTGAGCATCATCGGCGTGGCGATGCTGCAGATGACCGCGGCATTGCAACTGAGCAGTTTCTGGCAGGGCATGATCGCCGCCTCGGCGCTGGTCGGCATCTTCTTCGGCGGTTTCCTCGGCGGCTGGCTGACCGACCGCCTGGGCCGCCGCAGGCTGTTCTTCGTCGGCCCCAGCCTGTTCGTCCTCGCTTCCCTGGCGCAGTACGGGGTCGACTCGGCGGCGGCGCTGTTCGTCCTGCGCTTCCTGATCGGCGTGGCGGTGGGCATCGAGTACCCGGTCGCCACCGCCTTGCTGGTGGAGTTCCTGCCGAAGAAGTATCGCGGACCGCGCCTGGCCACCCTGACCATCCTCTGGTTCGCCGGCGCCGCCTTCGCCTACCTGATCGGCGACCTGATCCTGCGCAGCGGCGGCGAGGACGCCTGGCGCCTGGTACTGGCCAGCACCGCGGCGATCGGCGCCGTGCTGTTCCTGCTACGCATCGGTACCCCCGAGTCGCCGCGCTGGCTGCTGAGCAAGGGCCGCGACGCGGACGCAGAACGGGTCATCCGCCAGGTCTACGGCGAAGCCTTCTCGCTGGCGAACCTGCCCGAACAGGCGCTGGAACGGAAGGTCACCATCTGGCACCTGCTCTACGCCGGCTACGGCAAGCGCATGCTCTTCGTCACCCTGTTCTGGACCTGCTCGGTGATCCCCGTGTTCGCCGTCTACGCCTTCGCGCCCAAGGTGCTGCTGGCGCTGAACCTGAAGGGCGACTGGGCCTCCTACGGTTCGGTGGCGATCACCCTGCTGTTCGTCATCGGCTGCATCATCGCCACCCGCCTGATCAACCGCATCGGCCGGCGCTGCATGCTGCTACACAGCTTCCTCTGGTCCGGCCTGGCGCTGCTCGGGCTGGGCGTCTTCCACGCCGGCTCGGAGGCGACCATCCTCGGCCTGTTCGGTGCCTACGCGCTGTTCATCGGCGGCGCCCAGGTGCTGCAACTGGTCTACCCGAACGAACTGTTCCCCACCGAGATCCGCGCCTTCGCGGTCGGCGTCGGCACCTCGTTATCGCGCGTCGGCGCCGCGGTGGGCACCTACCTGGTGCCGCTTTCCCTGGAAACCCTGGGTACCGCCCAGACCATGTACGCCGCCGCGCTGGTGACCCTGCTCGGGCTGCTCGTGACCTGGGCCCTGGCGCCGGAAACCCGTTCGCTGAACCTGCAGCAGGCGGCTTCGCTCACCTGAACCACCCGCCGCGGCAGCGTCCGCCGGGTGCGCCGCGGCCCAGCATCCCACAGGAGGAAACCCCGTGAAATTCGAAGGTATCTATACCCCCGCCATCACCCCGCTGAGCGCCGACGGCAGCATCGACACCCAAGCCTTCGCCGAGGTCCTGGAGTTTCTCGTCGAGTCGAAGGTGCACGGCATCGTGATCGGCGGCTCCACCGGCGAGTACTACGCGCACACCGCCGAGGAACGCCTGGCCCTCGCCGCCCACGCCAGCAAAGTCATCGCCGGGCGCCTGCCGCTGGTGGTGGGAACCGGCGCGATCCGCACCGAGGACTCGCTGGCCTACGCCGAAGCCGCCCGCGCCATCGGCGCCGACGCCATCCTGGTCGGCTCGCCGCCCTACGCGCTGCCGACCTCGCGGGAGATCGCCGAGCACGTGCTGGCGGTGGACCGCGCCGCCGGCCTGCCGATCATGCTCTACAACTATCCGGCGCGGATGGGCGTGGAGATGGACGAGGCGTTCTTCGCCGCCGTCGCCGGCTGCCGCAACATCGTCGCGATCAAGGAAAGCTCCGGCTCCACCGCGCAATTGCACCGCCTGGCCTGCCGCCACCCGCGGATCGCCTTGTCCTGCGGCTGGGACGACCAGGCCTTGGAGTTCTTCGCCTGGGGCGCGCGCAGTTGGGTCTGCGCCGGCTCCAACTTCATCCCTGGCGAACACCTCGCCCTGTACCAGGCCTGCGTGGTCGAGAACGACTTCGCCAAGGGCCGGCGCATCATGGCGGCGATGATGCCGCTGATGGACTTTCTCGAAAGCGGTCACTTCGTCCAGTCGATCAAGCACGGCTGCGAGCTGGCCGGCCTGCGCGCCGGCGGCGTACGTGCGCCGCTGAAGGCGCTGGACGAGGCCGGCAAGGCGGCACTGGCGGAGATCGTCGCCAGGCTCAAGGGCGAGGTCGCGCGGATCGTCGAGGGTGGCCGCCATGACTGAGCTGCTGAGCCGGGAGGAATACGCGGCCATCGCCGCGACGCTGGACCTTCCCCAGCGCGCCTTCATCGACGGAGGGTTCCGCGATGCCTGCGGCGGCCGCACCTTCGCCTCGACCAACCCGGCCACCGGCGAGCTGCTGGCGCAGGTCGCCGCCTGCGACGCGGAGGACGTCGGGCACGCCGTGGCCAGCGCGCGGCGGGCGTTCGAGGACGGCCGCTGGCGCTCGCGCACGCCCGCCGAGCGCAAGGCGGCGCTGCTGCGCCTGGCCGAGCTGCTGGAAGAGCACCTGCTGGACCTGGCGGTGATGGAGAGCCTCGACAGCGGCAAGCCGATCCGCGAATGCCAGCACACCGACCTGCCGGAAACCATCAATACCCTGCGCTGGCATGCCGAACTGATCGACAAGATCTACGACAGCACCGCCCCGGTCGGTTCGGCGGCGCTGGCCATGGTGGTGCGCGAGCCGATCGGCGTGGTCGGCCTGGTGCTGCCGTGGAACTTCCCGCTGCTGATGCTCGCCTGGAAGATCGGCCCGGCGCTGGCGGCAGGCTGCTCCGTAGTGGTCAAGCCGGCCCCCGAGACCAGCCTGACCGCCCTGCGCGTCGCCGAACTGGCCAGCCAGGCGGGGATCCCCGCCGGGGTGTTCAACGTGGTCCCCGGCGGCGGCCGCGAGGCCGGCGAACCGCTGGGCCGCCACCCGGACGTGGCGATGGTCAGCTTCACCGGCTCCACCGCGACCGGCCGCCTGTTCCTCAAGTACGCCGCCGAGTCCAACCTCAAGCGGGTGGTACTGGAGTGCGGCGGCAAGAACCCGGCGGTGGTGATGAACGATGTCGAGGACCTCGACCTGGTGGCGCAACACGTGGTCAACGGCGCGTTCTGGAACATGGGCGAGAACTGCTCGGCGTCCTCGCGGCTGATCGTCCACGCCGAGGTCCGCGAGGCACTGCTCGAACGCATCGGCGCGCAGCTCCGCGAGTGGCGCATGGGCGACCCGCTGGATCCGCGTAATCGCCTCGGCGCGCTGGTCAGCCCGGCGCACTTCGAGAAGGTCCGCGCGTACCTCGACCAGGCCAGGACGGAGCGGTTGGCGGTGCGCTTCGGCGGCGCCACCGAGGCTGGCATCTTCGTCGAGCCGACCGTGGTCGATGGCGTCTCGCCGCACAGCCGGCTGTTCCGCGAGGAAATCTTCGGCCCGCTGCTCTCGGTCACCTCTTTCGACGACATCGACGAAGCCATCGCCCTGGCCAACGACACCGTCTACGGCCTCGCCGCCTCGGCCTACACCGGCAGCCTGCGCCACGCACTGCGCCTGTCGCGGGAGATCCGCGCGGGGATCGTCACCGTCAACTGCTTCGGCGAGGGCGACGCCTCGACGCCCTTCGGCGGCTACAAGGAGTCAGGCTTCGGCGGTCGCGACAAGTCGGTCTGGGCACACGACCAGTACACCGAGTTGAAGACCATCTGGATCGACGCTTCCTGAAGCTGTCCGGCCCGCAAGGGCCGGCACTCCCGCCTGGCGGCGAGACCGGACAACCGGGCCGGACAGGCGACCAAGTGCAGATAACACCCATTCTGCATAACGTTCCGTCGCTATGCTGCTGCCTCCACCCTTCCCTTTTCCGCCAGGAACGACACGGAGACTCATCCATGACGGACAACCATATCGATGTACTGATCAACGGCTGCGGCATCGGCGGGGCGATGCTCGCCTACCTGCTCGGCCGCCAGGGCCACCGCGTGGTGGTAGTGGAGCAGGCACGGCGCGAACGCGCGATCAACGGCGCCGACCTGCTCAAGCCAGCCGGCATCCGGGTGGTCGAGGCGGCCGGGTTGTTGGCCGAGGTGACCCGTCGCGGCGGGCGGGTCCGCCATGAGCTGGAGGTCTATCACGACGGCGAGCTGCTTCGCTATTTCAACTATTCCAGCGTCGACGCGCGCGGCTATTTCATCCTCATGCCCTGCGAGTCGCTGCGCCGCCTGGTACTGGAAAAGATCGACGGCGAAGCGACCGTCGAGATGCTGTTCGAGACCCGCATCGAAGCGGTGCAGCGCGACGAGCGCCACGCGATCGACCAGGTGCGCCTGAACGACGGCCGCGTGCTGCGCCCGCGGGTGGTGGTGGGCGCCGACGGTATCGCCTCCTACGTGCGCCGCCGGCTGCTCGATATCGAGGTGGAACGCCGCCCCTACCCGTCGCCGATGCTGGTCGGCACCTTCGCCCTGGCGCCCTGCGTGGCCGAGCGCAACCGCCTGTACGTGGACGCGCAGGGCGGGCTGGCCTACTTCTATCCGATCGGTTTCGACCGCGCGCGACTGGTGGTGAGCTTCCCCAGGGAGGAGTCGCGCGAGCTGATGGCCGACACCCGCGGCGAGTCGCTGCGCCGGCGCCTGCAACGCTTCGTCGGCGACGAGAGCGCCGAGGCGATCGCCGCCGTCACCGGCACTTCGCGCTTCAAGGGCATCCCCATCGGCTACCTGAACCTGGACCGCTACTGGGCGGACAACGTGGCGATGCTCGGCGACGCCATCCACAACGTGCATCCGATCACCGGCCAGGGCATGAACCTGGCCATCGAGGACGCCAGCGCCCTGGCCGACGCCCTCGACCTGGCCTTGCGCGACGCCTGCGCGCTGGAGGATGCCCTGGCCGGCTACCAGGCCGAGCGCTTCCCGGTGAACCAGGCGATCGTCTCCTATGGCCATGCGCTGGCCACCAGCCTGGAGGATCGCCAGCGCTTCGCCGGGGTCTTCGACACCGCCCTGCAGGGCAGCAGCCGGGCGCCGGAAGCGCTGGGCGGCGAGCGTTCCTACCAGCCGGTGCGGTCGCCGTCCCTGGAGGCTCCGCGCGGCTGAGCCCTCAGGCGTCCTCGCGCAAGCGCAGCGGGTCCACCAGCCCGGCGGCGATGGCCATGCCCACCAGCTCCGGCAGGGTCTGGGCCTGCATGCGCTTCATCACCCGCGCGCGGTAGAGGTCGACGGTCTTCACGCTGACTTCCAGTTGCTCGGCCACCTCGCGGCTGGTATAGCCGCGCACCAGCGGCAAGAGCACGTCGCGCTCGCGCGGGGTGAGGCTGTCCAGGCGTTCGCGCAACCCGGCGTCGAGATCGCGGTGCCGGCGCCGACGGGCGTGGCGATCGAGGGCCTGCTGCACGCTGTCGAGCAGCAATTGTTCGTTGTAGGGTTTCTCGATGAAATCCACCGCACCGGCCTTGAAGGCGCGCACCACGATGGGCACGTCGGCATGGCCGCTGACGAAGATCACCGGCAGGTCGATGCCGCGCGCCAGCAGTTCGTCCTGCACGTTCAGCCCGCCCATGCCGGGCATCCGCACGTCGAGCAGGACGCAGGCATGGCGGCCGCCCTCGCAGGCGTCGAGGAAGTCCCGGCCCTGGGTGAAGGGCCGCGCCCTGAGGCCGACCGATTCCAGCAGCCAGACCGTCGATTCGAGCATGCCCTGGTCGTCGTCGACCACGTAGACCAGCGCTTCGTCAGGCATAGCCATCCTTAACCTCCCGTGGCGCCGGCGGCGAGCGGCAGCCGGCAGTTCATGAGCAACCCGCCATCCACCGGCAGCTCGGCTTCGAGGGTACCGCCGAAGCCCTCGACGATGCTGCGGCTCATCGACAGGCCCAGGCCCAGCCCTTCCGGCTTGCTGGTGTGGAACGGCGTGAAAATGTGTTCCAGCTGATCCGCCGGCACTCCCGGTCCCTGGTCGCGAACCCACAGGCAGAGCAGCCCGCCGGGCTCGACGCGGCTACCGATGACGACCCGCGACGGCGAGCCGGGATGCGCCTCGCGGTTGGCTTCGATGGCGTTGCGCAGCAGATTGAGGAACACCTGTTCGAGCAGCACGCGGTCGGCATACAGCGGCGGCGGATTGTCGGTCATCGCTTCTTCCACCGCCACTTGCCAGTGCCCGGCTTCCCAGGCGCAGAGGCCGATGGCCTCGCGTGCCACCTGGTTGAGGTCGAGCGCCTGCAGGCGCCGCTGGCCCTTGCGCAGGAAGGCGCGCAGGCGCTTGATCACCTCCGCCGCGTGGCCGGCGTGCTCGCCGATCCGCGCCAGCCCCTCGGCCACCCGCCCGGCGGCCTCGGGCTGGCTGCCGAGGACGGCCAGGTAACGCTGGCTGGCGCTGGCGTAGTTCATCACCGCCGCCAGCGGCTGGTTGATCTCGTGGGCGATGCCCGAGGCCAGTTCGCCGAGAGTGACCAGCCTCGCGGTGTGCGCCAGTTCGTCCTGGTGACGGCGTTGCTGGGCCTCGCGCAGTTCGCGTTCGGTCATGTCGCGGGCCACCAGCGAGTAATAGCGTTCCTCGCCGCGGCCGCGATGGGCCAGCAACACCAGCGAGACCGGCAGCGACGGACGCCCGTCCTGCGGTTGCAGGCGCCCCTCGCGGCTCCACACGCCGCCATCGCGCGCCTGTCGCCAACCCTCCTCGGCCAGCCGCGCCGGGGTGTCGCCGGCCAGCAGGCGTTCCAGCGCCGGCGCCTCCTGCCCGTCGGCGATGCCGAGGGCGGCGCGTGCCGAAGGATTGAGGTAGGTGACGCGGCCGCCATGCTCGACGAACAGCACCAGGTCGGTGTTCGCCTCGACCACTTCGGCCAGACGCCGGCGGTTCTCCTCCGCCTCGACCCGCCGGGTGACATCGCGGGACACGCTGACCACCTCCACCACCGCCCCGGTGTAGGTCTCGCGGATCGCCCGGCTGGCGGTCTCGAACCAGCGGTAGCGGCCGTCGCGGTGGCGGATACGGTAGGTGATGGTCAGGTAGCCGTCCTGCTCCAGCGCTTCGCGCGCGCGCAGCGCCACCTGGCCGCGATCCTGGGGATGGAACAGCGCCTGCGCCGGTCGCCCGCGCAGTTCCTCCGGCCAGTAGCCGAGCAGGGTCCAGGAGGCCGGCGAGGCGTCGAGGAAAACGCCGTCGAGGGTATGCCGGGAAATCAGGTCGGTGGTGTTCTCGGTGATCAGCCGGTACAGCCGGCTGGCCCGCGCCGCCTCGCGCTCGCCGCGCAGGCTGGCGGTGGCGTCGCGGCAGCGCGCCAGCACCCGGGCCTCGGCGCTGTCGGGAATGAACTGCCAGAGCAGGATGCGTCCGTCGCACTCCGCCTCCACCTCGCCGAGGGCCCGCGCCTGCCCCAGGCTGGCGCGCACCAGTTGCCCATGGTTGGCCGGGAGGTAAGCGCGCCAGGCCTCGCGCGGCCGCTCGCCAAGCAAGGCAAGGAAGGCCTGGTTGAATTCCACCGCCTGCGCCTCGCCGTCGAGCAGCAGCGCCGGCTGCGGGTCGGCGGCGAGGAACGGCGCGGCGCGGGTGACGCCACGGGCGGCGGCGAGCAACGGTGCGAGGAGCAGGCCGAGCCAGTCCAGCGCGGCGCTCTGCGGCGTATCGCTGGCCACCAGCAGCAGGCCTTCGTCGCCGGCCTGCAGGTCGAGGGCGAAGGCCATGCCATGCTCCACGCCGGCACGCCGCAAGCGCGCGCCGAGCCAGGACGCGGAACGCCGCAATTCGTCCAGCGCCAGCCGGCCGTCGCGCGCCAGGCGCTCGCGCAACGCCAGGTCGCTGGCCCGGTTCGGCTCGCCGGCGCCCGGCGGCAGCGCCGGCGACGGCGGCACCGGGGTATAGGTCTGCGCCTGCGGCTGCCAGGCCAGGTACCAGGCCTGGCGCGTGCCCGGATGTTCGAGCAGCAAGCGGCGCAGCGCACCGACCCGCTCGACCAGCGGCGCGCCCTCGCGCAGCAGGCGCAGGAGGCTGTTGAGGGCAGGCGAAGCGGGAAGCGGACTCATGGGCGGAAGATGATCCTGGGAACTTATATGGTATTTATACTATAAGCTTATGGTTTAACTTCCATATATTTTTCATCGTTGCTATAAATCGCCCCAACCCAAGGAGCGCTTCGCCTGGTCCTTGGAAGCTGTTCACGATCTGCCGAGCCAGAGAAACCAGCCGTTTTCGACGCAGTCTCTCCGCGCGCGGCAGATCGTGACCCTTACCCAGAACAGAGCTAACAATCAGCCACGGGGTACTCTTCATGTCGATCTTCGAACAGGGTCTCGCGCCCGCCGCCGTCAACCACATCGCCCTGACGCCGCTGAGCTTCATCGAGCGCACCGCCAGCGTCTATCCGCACTACCCCGCGGTGATCCACGGCAACATCCGCCGCGACTGGGCGCAGACCTACCAACGCTGCCGACGCCTGGCCTCGGCCCTGGCCGGGCGCGGCATCGGCCAGGGCGACACGGTGGCGGTGATGCTGCCGAACATCCCCGAGATGCTCGAGGCGCACTATGGCGTGCCGATGATCGGCGCGGTGCTGAACACCCTCAACGTACGCCTCGACGCCGAAGCCATCGCCTTCATGCTGCAACACGGCGAAGCCAAGGTGCTGATCACCGACTACGAATTCCACGAGGTGATCCATGCCGCCATCGGCATGCTCGACCACCCGCCGCTGGTGGTCGACGTCAACGACCCCGAGTATGGCGAAGGCCGCCCGGTTGGCGAACTGGACTACGAGGCGCTGCTCGCCGAGGGCGACCCGCAGTTCGCCTGGGAATGGCCCCGGGACGAGTGGCAGGCGATCTCGCTGAACTACACCTCGGGCACCACCGGCAACCCCAAGGGCGTGGTCTACCATCACCGCGGCGCCTACCTGAACGCGCTGGGCAACCAGATGACCTGGTCCATGGGCCAGCACCCGGTGTACCTCTGGACCCTGCCGATGTTCCACTGCAACGGCTGGTGCTATCCGTGGACGGTGACCGCGCTGGCCGGCGTCCACGTCTGCCTGCGGCGGGTCGATCCGCAAAAGGTCCTCACCCTGATCCGCGAGCACCAGGTCAGCCACCTGTGCGGCGCGCCCATCGTGCTCAACGCCCTGATCAACATGCCCGACTCGGCCAAGGCCGCCATCGACCACCCGGTGCATGCCATGGTCGCCGGCGCCGCGCCACCGGCCAAGGTGATCGGCGCGGTGGAAGAGATGGGCATCCGCGTCACCCATGTCTACGGCCTCACCGAGGTCTACGGCCCGGTCACGGTCTGCGCCTGGCACGGCGAGTGGGACGAACTGCCGCTGGAGCGACGCGCCGCGATCAAGTCGCGCCAGGGCGTGCGCTACCCGACCCTCGAAGGGGTGATGGTGGCCGACCCGAAGACCCTCGAGCCGGTGCCGCGCGACGGCCAGTCCATCGGCGAGATCTTCATGCGCGGCAACACCGTGATGAAGGGCTACCTGAAGAACCCCAGCGCCACCGAGGAAGCCTTCGCCGGCGGCTGGTTCCATACCGGCGACCTGGCGGTCTGCCATCCGGACGGCTACATCGAGATCCGCGACCGGCTCAAGGACATCATCATCTCCGGCGGCGAAAACATCTCCACCATCGAACTGGAGGGCGTGCTCTACCGCCACCCGGCGGTGCTGGAGGCGGCGGTGGTGGCACGGCCCGACGAAAAGTGGGGGGAAACGCCCTGTGCGTTCATTACCCTGAAGAGCGATCATCAGGGGCTCGCCGAGAGCGAGATCGTCGCGTTCTGTCGCGAACACCTGGCCGCGTTCAAGATTCCGCGTACCGTGGTGTTCTCGGAACTGCCGAAGACCTCCACCGGCAAGATCCAGAAATACGTGCTGCGCGAGTGGGCCGCCGCCCTCTGAGCGCCGCCAGCCGAATTGCCCGTGCAGCGGCCGTGCCACGGCGGCCGTAGGCAGGATGCGCACGGGCAACCCTGTACCTGCGGCCGTCCCGCCGGCCGTTCACCGACGAGGTGTGCAATGCCTGAATACAACGCCCCGCTGCGCGACATGCGCTTCCTGCTCAACGACGTGTTCGACGCCCCCGCCCTGTGGCAGCGCCTGCCGCGACTGGCCGAGCGGATCGACGCCGACACCGCCGACGCCATCCTCGAGGAAGCGGCCAAGGTCACCGGCGGCCTGCTCGCGCCGCTCAACCGCAGCGGCGACGAAGAAGGCGCGCAGTGGCAGGACGGCGCCGTGCGCACCCCGGCCGGCTTCCGCGAGGCCTACGCGACCTACGCCGAGGGCGGCTGGGTCGGCCTCACCGGCAATCCGGCCCATGGCGGCATGGGCATGCCGAAGATGCTGGCGGTGCAGTTCGAGGAGATGATGTACGCGGCCAACGCCAGCTTCAGCCTCTACTCGACCCTTTCCGCCGGCGCCTGCCTGGCCCTCGATGCGCACGGCAGCGAGGAGCTGAAGAACAGGTACCTGCCGAACATGTACGCCGGCACCTGGGCCGGCTCCATGTGCCTGACCGAACCGCACGCCGGCACCGACCTGGGCATCATCCGCACCAAGGCCGAACCGCAGGCCGACGGTTCCTACAGGATCAGCGGGACGAAGATCTTCATCACCGGCGGCGAACAGGACCTCACCGAGAACATCATTCACCTGGTGCTGGCCAAGCTGCCCGACGCGCCGGCCGGTTCGCGCGGCATCTCGCTGTTCCTGGTGCCGAAGTTCCTGGTCGGCGACGACGGCGCGCTCGGCGCACGCAACGCGGTGCACTGCGGCTCCATCGAGCACAAGATGGGGATCAAGGCCTCGGCCACCTGCGTGATGAACTTCGACGGCGCCAGTGGCTGGCTGGTCGGCGAAGTCAACAAGGGCCTGGCGGCGATGTTCACCATGATGAACTACGAGCGCCTGTCCATCGGCATCCAGGGCATCGGCTGCGCCGAGATGTCCTACCAGAGCGCCGTCGCCTACGCCCGCGAACGCCTGCAAAGCCGCGCGCCGACCGGCCCGGTGGCCAGGGACAAGGCCGCCGACCCGATCATCGTGCACCCCGACGTGCGCCGCATGCTGCTCACCATGAAGGCGCTGACCGAGGGCGGCCGCGCCTTTTCCACCTATGTCGGGCAGCAGCTCGACCTGGCCAAGTACGCCGAGGACCAGGAAGAACGCAGCCAGGCCGAAGCCCTGGTGGCCCTGTTGACCCCGGTGGCCAAGGCCTTCTTCACCGATACCGGCCTGGAGAGCTGCGTGCTCGGCCAGCAGGTGTTCGGCGGCCACGGCTACATCCGCGAATGGGGCCAGGAGCAACTGGTGCGCGACGTGCGCATCGCGCAGATCTACGAAGGCACCAACGGCATCCAGGCGCTCGACCTGATGGGCCGCAAGGTGGTCGCCAACGGCGGGCTGTTCCTCTCCATCTTCAGCCGCGAGGTGCGAGCCTTCGCCGCCGGCGCCAACGCCGAACTGGCGGAGTTCGTCACCCCGCTGCTGACCGCCCTGGACCTGCTGGACAACCTCACCCAGAGCATCGTCGCCCGCGCCGGCAACGACCCGCGCGAGATCGGCGCAGCCTCGGTGGAATACCTGCATCTGTTCGGCTATACCGCCTACGCCTACCTCTGGGCGCGCATGGCCGCCGCCGCGCTGCGCCAGCGCGAGGCCGACCCGGCGTTCCACGACGGCAAGCTGGCCACCGCGCGCTTCTACTTCGCCCGCATCCTGCCCCGCGTGCACTCCCTCGCCGCCGCCGTCGAAGCCGGCAGCGAAAGCCTGTACGGCCTGGAGGCGGAACAGTTCTGAAGCTTCCGTCGAGCGTTGTCGCGCGGCCCGTGGGCCGCGTGTTTTTTCCGGGACAGCATGCAACGCGCTGTCCGCCGACAGCCCGCGATAACGGCGAATAACCGCGAAGCGGTTATTCGCCCTACGACGCCCGGGAAGCCGGCCAGGCATTCTTGAAAAACGACGCAACCGCCGGTTATTCGCTAGACCAGGAACAAGGACATATCCATGCGAACCCTCACCACCCTCCTCGGCAACAGCCAGAAACTCGACGGCGGCGCCATGTTCGGCAATGCCCCGCGCGCGCTCTGGTCACGCTGGATGCAGCCCGATGCGGAGAACCGCATCGACCTCGGCTGCCGCGCCCTGCTGGTGCGCGACGGCGAGCGCAACGTACTGGTGGAGACCGGCATCGGCGCGTTCTTCCCGCCCGCCCTGCGCCAGCGCTACGGCGTCCAGGAAGAGCGCCACGTACTGCTCGACAGCCTCGCCGCGGTCGGCCTGGACGACGCCGACATCGACGTGGTGCTGCTCACCCACCTGCACTTCGACCACGCCGGCGGCCTGCTCGCCGCCTGGGAAGAAGGCCAGCCGGCGCGCCTGCTGTTCCCCAACGCGCATTTCGTCAGCGGCCGCCGCCACTGGCAGCGCGCGCGCCAGCCGCACCCGCGCGACCGCGCCTCGTTCGTGCCGGAACTGCTCGACCTGCTGCAGGCCAGCGGACGCCTGGAACTGCTCGACGACGGCGAGCGCTCGGCGCACCTGGGCGAAGGCTGGCGTTTCCATTTCAGCGAAGGCCATACCCCGGGCCAGATGCTCCCGGAGATCGCCATGCCCGACGGCCCGGTGGTATTCAGCGGCGACCTGATCCCCGGCGCACCCTGGGTACACCTGCCGCTGACCATGGGCTACGACCGCTTCCCGGAAGGCCTGATCGAGGAAAAGGAACGCCTGCTGGACAGCCTCATCGCCCGCAACGGCCGGCTGGTCTTCACCCATGATCCGTGCGTCGCCATGGGCCGGGTGCGACGCGACGAACAGGAGCGCTACAGCCTCTACGACACCCTCGAGCGGGTCGAGAACCTCGAGGCCTGAGCGAAAGGCGCGGCCCGCCCCGGCGGCGGGCCGCGGGAATCAGGAACGCGCCTTGCGCGCGCCCTTGCAGCGCTCGATACCGAGCCGGCAGATCCGCTCGCAGAGTTCGGCGAACCCGATCCCGGCCGCCGCCGCGGCCTGCGGCAGCAGGCTGGTGGCGGTCATTCCCGGCAGGGTATTGACCTCCAGACACCAGAGCCGGCCCTGTTCGTCGAGGCGGAAGTCGGTGCGGCTGTAGCCGCTCAGCTTCAGCGCCCGGTGTACCTTCAGCGCCAGACGCTGGGCCTCGGCGGCGATCGCCGGCGGCAGGTCGGCGGGAAACACCTCGCGCACCGCGCCGGCCTGGTACTTGTGTTCGTAGTCGAAGACTTCCTGGCCGCCGAGGAGAATCTCACCCACCGGCAGCGCCTGGTCGTCGAGCACCCCGACGGTGACCTCGCGGCCGGCGACGAAGCGCTCCAGCATCACCTCGTCGCCATAGCGCCCGGCCAGCTCGATGGCCGGCTGCAATTCGGCCTGGGAATGCACGATGGACAGCCCCACGGTGGAGCCCTGGCTGTTCGGCTTGACCACCAGGGGGAAGCCCAGTTGCTCGCGCACCGCCTCTTCCGAGGCCGGCGCCATCAGCCAACTGGCGGTCTCCACCCCGGCGGCGAGGAACAGGCGCTTGGCCACGTCCTTGTCCATCGCCATGGCGCTGGCCAAGTGGCCGCTGCCGGTATAGGCGAAACCACCGGCATCCAGCAGCGCCTGCAGGGTGCCGTCCTCGCCGGTGCCGCCGTGCAGGGCGAGGAAGAACACGTCGACCCCGGCCAGTTCGCCGGCGCTCAGCAGGCTCTGCTTGCCGCTGCGGATGATCGCCAGCGAGTCGGAGTCCGGCGGGACCTCCTTGACCTTGCTCGCCAGCAGGCGGCGCTCTTCCTCCGCGCCGAGCAGGCCGCTGGCGGTATCCACCGCCAGCACCTGGTGGCCGGCGCTGCGCAACGCCTGGATCACCTGCGCGCCGCTGGCGATGGAGACGTCCCGTTCCTCACTGCTGCCGCCGAAGAGAACGGCGACCTTCAACTTGTCCTGTCCCATGTTCCACCTGTCGTTCCAGTGCTGGAGGCAGAAAAGCACAACACAGGGGTAACTGAACAGAGACAGTCATCGTCGCGCGCAGCGAACGGCCTCCCTCAGCCGCGCAGTTCCTCGACCAGCGTGCGCAGCAGTTCGGCGGCCGGCAGCTCCCGCGCCAGCGCCGCGCCCTGGCCGGCCCACTGGGCGGCGAAATCATGGTTGCCGCGAGCCAGAGCGGCGGTCTGCAACGCTTTGGTCGCGTCGTAGACGAACGGATAGTCCGGCAAGGGCGGCACTCCAGGCGCGGCGGCATCGAAGAACAACCGGTTGGGCAGGCCGCGGGCGCTGCGCCCGGACAGGGTCACGGTCAGCGCGGTGCGCGCCGCGCGCGGCCCCTTCAGCGCCTCGCGGTAGGCGGCGTTGGCCGAGGACTCCGGACAGAGGACGAAGGCGGTGCCCATCTGCACGGCGCTCGCGCCCAGCTCCAGGGCGGCGCGGATGCCCCGTCCGTCCATGATCCCGCCGGCGGCGACCACCGGTAGCGAACCACGCGCCGCCAGCAGGCGGACCAGCGCCAGGGTGCCGATGGCGGCGTCGCCGCGCTCCGGCTCGAACACCCCGCGATGGCCACCGGCCTCGATGCCCTGGGCGACCACCGCATCGGCGCCGGCGGCCTCCACCAGGGCCGCTTCCTCCGGCGTGGTGGCACTGACCAGTACGCGGATGCCCGCCGCCTGCAACGCGCGAACCTGCTCGCGGGGCGGCGCGCCGAAATGGAAGCTGACCGCCGCCGGCCGCTCTTCCAGCAGCATCGGCAGCAGGGTCGGGTCTTCGAGGAAGCTCAGGTAGATGTTGTTCAGGCGCGCCGGCGGCTCGGCGCCGAACTCGGCGAACAGCGGCTTCAGGTAGTCCAGCCAGGCGCGCTCGCGGGCCGGGTCGGCCTGACCCGGGCGGTGGCAGAACAGGTTGACATTGAACGGCTTGTCGGTCAGCCCGCGCACCTCGCGGATCAGCGCCCGGCCTTTCTCGGCGGCGCTACCGGTGATGGCGATCGAACCGAGCCCGCCAGCGTTGGATACGGCGGCGGCCAGCGCCGGCGTGGAGACGCCGAGCATGGGTGCCTGGACGATCGGCTGCTGGATGCCGAGCAGGCGCGTGAAGCGGTCAGTCATGGCGATTCCCTCTCCCGGTCGGACGACACCGCGTCGGCCGACGCTTGACCAATATATCTTCATAAAAGAATATTTTTAACAATTCATTCTCATAAAGAGATAAATCGATGGACCTTTCCTCCCTCGAAATCTTCCGCGCGGTCGCCCGCGAAGCCAGCGTCACCCGCGCCGCTCAGCAGTTGCAGCGAGCGCAGTCGAACGTCACCACGCGGATCCGCCAGCTCGAGGAGGACCTGGGCGTCGAACTGTTCCTGCGCGACGGCAAGCGCATGAGCCTGACCGAACGCGGCAGCGAGTTCCTCGCCTACGCCGAGCAGTTGCTGGCTCTCGCCGACGAGGCGCGCCAGTCGATGCATCCCGCCGAGCCCGGCGGGCGCCTGCGCCTGGGCAGCATGGAAAGCACCGCGGCCAGCCGCCTGCCGGCGCTGCTGGCGAGCTATCACAAGGCCTGTCCGCGGGTCGCCCTGGAAGTCTCCACCGGCACCAGTCGCGCGTTGTTCGATGGGGTGCGGGCGCGGCGCCTGGATTGCGCGCTGGTGGCCGCCGGCCCGGGCTGGGCCGGCGAACTCGATGGCAGCGGCCTGCGCGGCGAGCCGCTGTTCCGCGAGGACCTGCTGATGATCCTGCCGGCCGAACACCCGCCGGTCCACGACGTCGCCGAGGTGCGCCTGCGCACCCTGGCCGGCTTCGCCCGTGGCTGCACCTACCGGCAACTGGCCGAGGACAGCCTGGGCGCGCCGCTGACGGTGCAGGAAGTCGGCTCCTACCATGCGATCCTCGCCTGCGTCGCCGCCGGCGCCTGTGTCGGCGTGCTGCCGCGCTCGGTGCTGCAACTGCTCGGCACACCGCCGCTGCGCAGCCTGCCCCTTGCCGAAGTAGACACCTGGCTGGTCTGGCGCGAAGGCTACGCGACCGCCGCCTTCGAACGCTGGCGCGGCCTGCTGGGCCAGGCCGGCGACTGAGCGGCCAGGGGCGAACCCAACGGCCTGGCTCCGGTCCAACCCCGAGCCATCAGAACAATAGCGAGCCAAGGAGTTGCCCATGAGAAGACTGCCCACCCTCTGCCTGCTGGCCCTCGCGCCGCTCACCGGCGTGGCGCCCCAGGCCCAGGCCGCCAGCCTCTACAACCTGCTGGTGGGGACCTATACCGAAGGCTCCAGCGAAGGCATCCAGGTATACCACTTCGACGGCGCCGACGGCTCGGTGAAAGGCCCGCTGCGCGTGGCCCATACCAGCAACCCCTCGTACCTGACCTTCGCCCCGGACCAACGCACTCTGTTCGTGGTCAACGAGAACGGACGGGGCGGCAAGGGCGATACCGTCGGTCGCGCCACGTCCTACCGTTTCGATCCGATCAGCGGCCGCCTGCAACAGATCAGCCAGGTCCAGACCCTCGGCGATCATCCGACCTACAGCAGCCTCAGCCACGACGGTCGCTACCTGTTCGTCGCCAACTACTCGGTACAGCCGGAAGGTTCGGTGGCGGTACTGCCGGTGCGCGCGGACGGCTCGCTGGCGCCGGTGGTGCAGGTGGAGTCGCACCAGGCCAGCAAGGTGCATCCGCGCCAGGTTTCCGGTCATGTGCACTCGGTGGTGTCCTCGCCCGACGGCCAGTACCTGTTCGCCCCCGACCTCGGCGCCGACAAGGTATTCGTCTACCGCTACGCCCCGGAACAGGCCGAACGTCCGCTGCAGGCGGCCGATCCGGCATTCGTCCCGACCCCGCCCGGCAGCGGCCCGCGCCATCTGATCTTCAGCGCCGACGGGCGTTTCGCCTACCTGACCCTGGAACTGAGCGGCCAGGTGATGGTGTTCGCCCATGAGGGCAATGGCCGCCTGCGTCAATTGCAGACCCACGACCTGGCGCCTGCCGGCTTCCAGGGCAAAGTCGGCGCCGGCGCCCTGCACCTGTCCGCCGACGGCCGCTTCCTCGGCGTGCTCAATCGCGGCGACGACAACCAACTGGTGACCTTCGCCGTCGACGCGGCCAGCGGCCAGTTGCGCTTCGTCGAACGGCGCTCGGTGGAAGGCACCGAGCCGCGCGAATTCGCTTTCTCGCCCGGCGGGCGCTTCGTCCTCGTGGCCAACCAGAACAGCGACCAGTTGCGGGTGTTCGCCCGCGATCCGCAGAGCGGCCAGGTGGGCAAGACGCTGCAAAGCGTCGAGGTGGGGTCACCGAGCGATCTGCGCTTCGTGGCGGTGCCGTGACCTTGCGCTCGGCCATCCGCCGATACGCCGCTGGGCCGGCGGATCGGCGCTAAGCGGTCATCCGCACTACGGAGCCAGAGCCGAAGCCCGCCCTGGCTCCGAGGCCCACAGGCATGGAGCTTCCGCCCACATAAGGCAAGTCCTGTAGGGCAATGAAATGGACTCCTCCCTCCTACGGCGTCAAGCGCCAGACTAATGGTGCAGCCACAAGTCCCGGAGGGGGAGTCAGCATGAACCTTAGTCGCATTGGTCTGGATCTGGCA
>NZ_JBZWBG010000028.1:0-88839 GCF_058680555.1 Pseudomonas sp. YA1 | reverse complement strand
TCAGGGCTCGGGAGTTGCAACACCACTCCATGAAGCCGGATATACGGATGCAGTCGTACACAGGTTTGAAATCAAGACAAACACTGGCAAACCGGGAGGGGTCCATATACGAATAACCGATCGCGGTTATCCGCCGCTTATCCGCGACATCGGCGGATAACGCCCATGGCGTTATTTGCCCTACGCACCCCGGAAACGCCGGACAGCGTCCCAACTCCGTAGGGCGAATAACCGCTCGCGGTTATCCGCCGCTTATCCGGGGTATCGGCGGATACCGCCTGTGGCGGTATTCGCCCTACAGGCCCTGGAAACGCCGGACAGCTCCCCCGGACATTTCCGCAGGCTCTCTCAGAAGCCCGGGAATTGGATAAAAACCCAGTAGGAGGATGATGGAGGGGCCGGCAAATCCATCCCGCAGGGACAGGACCGAACGGCACTGCCCTCTATTTTCTGAGGGCAAAAAAGACGCGGGCCGCAGGTGGTGGAACACCTACGACCCGCTAACCACAAACCAGCTTATAGGAGCTGACCCATGGCTAAGCCGAATGATACGTCCAACCCCGAGGTAACAGAATCGTCCCCCCGCTTCGTCCCGCTGCTACCCACCTCCCAGGCCGACATGTGTCCGCGTAGCGCCACCCTGTACGTGGACACCCATGCACTCCCCACGCACTTGTTCGACAACGCGAAAGTGCGCTTGAGGTCGGCGATCAACATCCTGGCCATGACCCGTTTGCTCGATGAGAAAGAAGAGCCCGGCGGCACCCTGGCCTACATCAACGGTGCGTTGCTGTCGCTGCTCAGCGATGCCTTGTCCGAAATCGAGGCGGGCCACCCGAGCCTGTAGCGCCGCTTCCCGGCGCGACGCCCCCGGCCTGGCCGGGGGCTTTGCGGCATCGCCCATCACAGGACCTTTCGCGCCCGAACGGCACGCTTGATCGCCGTCCCGGTCCTCGCGAAACGGCCGCCAATTGCCCGAAGCTTCCGACCCTTTTTTCGGACGATTTCTTACGCCCTTATAAATCAGCAAGTTACGAGACCTCGAAAAAAGAGGGTTTCTGGCAGGGAAAAACCCGCCGCTCCTGTTTTCCACCAAATGGCTATAGGTTTTCCGGGCCAGCCCAGTGCCACGCAGATAACCAGGAAATGCTCAGGGAACGGGTTCGGCTGCGAGCAGTTCACCGCCATATAGACAGTGGACAAGAGCCTACCCTCATAGGCCTAGCTGTTCAGCGGGCTTGTGCCATCGGAGACTTCGTACAAGGCTTAGCCATTGCCGTCCTACAGGCGCTGTCAGTAGGCTTTTTTCGCCGGCGACTTCGGTTCCCGGCAGGCCACAGCCTGCTGGCCCAACACCCACGAGCGGCCTGTCTCCCTGCCGCGCCGGCAGAAGCCAGGCAGCGGACAGCTCAGAGAAGGATTTCTCCTATGCACGGCCATACCCAGCTTGCCCCGCACTACTTCTTCCGACAGCAGCGATTGCTGCGCGCGCTGCTGATCGACGACCAGGCCTGGTTCGTCCTCGACGACTTCGCCCGGCTCATCGAACACAGCCAGCCCGAACAGATGCTCGCCCGCCTGGACGACGACCAGGCGCGCCGCGAGTCGTTGCGTTCCGAACGTGGCGAAGACCAGGCGCAGTGGCTGATCAGCGAGTCCGGCGCGTATGCCGCGCTGATCTACCAGCAGCGCGGCGATGGCGGCGAATTACGCCGCTGGCTCAGCGGCGAGGTGGTGCCGGAGTTGCGCAGTGCCACCGACGACAGCGGCATGCCGCGCTACGTCAAGTTACGCTGGGAGCGCCAGGTGGTGCACATGCTCGACTGGCAGGGCAAGCTCTGGGTGAATTTCAGCGAGATGCCCGACCTCCTCGAACGCCAGGGCGAGCCCATGGTGCAACTGGGTTGGCGACGCTGGTTGAGCAAGTTGCGCCCGCTGTAGGCGCCGCTCTGGCGTCGTGTTGGGCGGGGCCTGTCAGTTCTGCCAGCTTAAGCGGCGCGGCGCCATCCATTAACAATAGAGCAACGACTCGGGCCTAGCCTCTCCTTTCCCACGGACAGCACGAAACCGCTGGCATGAAGATAACGCGAAACCTTCTGGACGATCTCTACACGGATGACCAGGGCAGCCAGGACCTGACGGGCCTCCGTCAGCCTCGCAAGATGCGTCGTGAAACCAAGGAGAAGCCGCGCAAGCGAACGCTGCGCGACTCCCGGCCGGACCGTCCCCTGTAGGAGCTACGCTCGCCTAGCGGGCGGGTTCGCCGCTCCGAACGCCCCTCTCCCTCAAGGTCAGAGGGCTGGTTTGCCTAGAACGAATTTGTAGAAAGGCCCGCCAAGGACGCCCGGGCGTCTTCGGCGGGCCTTTTTCATGCCTTTCCGCCACGCGCCCCGCACAGGTATCCGGCCTGTGGCGGGGCGCGTGCCTCAGAGCATTTCCAGCTTCGACATCAGGTCGTTCAGGCGCTCGGCCTTCTGCTCGCTGATCTCGCTCGGGGCCAGGGACTCGATGTAGCTGGCCAGCTCTTCCACCGTGGTGCATTCGAACATCGCCCGTAGCGGCACGTTGCGTTGCAGGGCCTTCTGCACCCGCGAGGCGATCTGGGTGGCCAGCAGCGAATGCCCGCCGAGTTCGAAGAAGTTGTCGAACACCCCGACCCGCTCGACCTTCAGCACCTCGGCCCAGATCCGTGCCAGGGTTTCCTCCAGTTCGTTGCGCGGGGCCTGGTAGGCCTGGTTCTGCATCTGGCCGATGTCCAGCGCCGGCAGCGCCTTGCGATCGAGCTTGCCGTTGGCGTTGAGCGGCATCCGGTCCAGCACCAGCCAGTGCAGCGGCACCATGTAGTCCGGCAGGTCGGCGCGCAGTTGCTGCTTGATCCGCTCGAACCAGGCGCCCTGCTCCACCATCAGTCCGGCCGGCGAGTCGGCGCTGGAACGCGGTGTCTCGCCGGGAACCAGGTAGCCCACCAGATACTTGCCGTTCGCCCCTTCCTGGACCGCCACCGCCGCCTCGCGGACGTCGGCGCGTTCGTGCAGGCGCGCCTCGATCTCGCCCAGCTCGATGCGGAAGCCGCGGATCTTCACCTGATGGTCGATCCGCCCGACATATTCCAGCACCCCGTCGGCGCGCCGCCGCGCCAGGTCGCCGGTACGGTACAGACGCTCGCCCGGCGCGCCGAACGGATGCGGGACGAAGGCCTGGGCGGTGCGCAGCGGGTCGCCGACGTAGCCACGACCGACGCCGGTGCCGGCCACGCACAGCTCGCCCACCGCGCCCAGCGGCACCAGTTCGAAGGCGTCGTCGGCGCCGGCGCCGAGCAGGTACAGGCGGTTGTTGTCGGTGGGACTGCCGATCGGCAGGTAGGTGCTCTCGGTGGAGGCCAGGTCGACGCGGAAGAACGCCACGTCGTCGGAACACTCCGCCGGCCCGTAGGCATTCACCAGGCCGATCCGCGGGTAGCGCTTGAGCCACTGGCGCGCCAGTTCCGGCGGCATCGCCTCGCCGGTGGGCAACATCCAGCGCAGGCCGTCGAGGGCCTGGCGCTCTTCGGCGAGCATGCCCTGGATCAGCGACGGCACGCTTTCCAGCACCGTGATGCCCTGTTCGCCGACGTGCGCCAGCAGGCCCTGCGGATCGTGGGCGATGGCGTTCGGTACGATCGCCACGCGGGCGCCGAACAACGGCGCGGCAAGGAACTGCCAGACCGAGATGTCGAAGCTCTGCGAGGCGGTCTGGGCGATCACGTCGTTCTCATCCAGTTCCAGGTACGGGACCTTGCTCAACTGGTTGTTGAGCATGCCCGCCTGCTCCACCATCACGCCCTTCGGCAGTCCGGTGGAGCCGGAGGTGTAGATCACGTAGGCGAGGTTCTGCGGCCCGCTGTAGACCTCCGGATCATGCTCGGCGCCCTCGCCCTGCTGGATCTCGTCCCACACCAGCAGGCGCGGCCGGTCGACGCAGCCGAGTTCGTCGAACAGCGCCAGCGCCTGCTCGCGGCAGGCCTGGGTGCAGACCAGCACCGGCGTGCGGCTCAGCTCGACGATCCGGGTCAGGCGCTGGGTCGGATGGCCGGGGTCGAGCGGCAGGTAGCCGGCACCGGCCTTGAAGCTGCCGACGATCATGCCGAGCAGGTCGAGGCCGCGCTCGGCCAGCAGTGCCACCGGCTGGTCGATGCCGACGCCGGCGGCGCGCAGGGCGTGGCCGAGACGGTTGGCCCGGCGGTTCAGCTCGGCGTAGCTCCAGCGCTGCTCCAGGCAACTGGCGGCGATGCGCTGCGGATGGGCCGCCACCTGCGCCTCGAACAGCCGCACGTAGCCTTGCTCCAGCGGGTAGTCGCGGGCGCTGCGGTTGCAGCCGTCAAGGAGGAAGTCGCGCTCGTCCTCGCCGAGCAGCGGCAAGGCCTCCAGTTCGCCATGGAAACCGTCGGCCAGGGCCAGCAGCAGGCGCTTGAACTCGCCGAGCAGGCGCTCGACGGTCGGCGCCTCGAAGTAGCGCTGGTCGTAGGACAGGTGCAGGCCGAGGTCATCGCCCGGATAGCAGACCACGGTCAACGGGAAGTTGGTGTGGGTACGCCCGGAGTCGGAACTGGCGTTCAGGCTCTGCGCGCGGTCCAGCACCGAGACTTCCACCGGGGCGTTCTCGAACACGAACAGGCTGTCGAACAGCGGCTGGCCCTTGGGCAGCTCACTGCTTTCCTGGATGGCCACCAGGGGCAGGTGCTCGTGCTCGCGCAACTCCAGGTTGCGCTCGAACAGCCGGTTCAGCCATTCGCGCACCGTGCAGCGCTGGCCGGCGGCCGGCATCTGCACGCGCAATGGGATGCTGTTGATGAACAGGCCGACGGTGCGCTGCATTTCCGGCATGCCCACCGGGCGCCCGGCCACGGTGACGCCGAACAGCACGTCGCGCTCGCCGCTGAAGCGGCGCAGGGTCAGCGCCCAGGCGGCCTGGGCGAAGGTGTTGACGGTGAGCTGGTAGCGCTGCGCCAGTTCGCGCAGGCGCGCGCCGTCGGCGGCGTCCAGACGCGTGTAGCGGTCACCGACGATCATCCCGCCGCTCTCGCCGGCGTGCTCGCGGAGGAACGGTCGGTCGCTGGGTACCAGGGTCGGCCGCTCGAAGCCGCGCAGGCTCTCGCTCCACCAGCGGCGCGATTGCTCCAGGTCCTGGCGTTGCAGCCAGGCGATGTAGTCGCGGTAGCGCGGCGGCGTCGGCAGGTTCGCCGGGCGGCCTTCGCCGAGGGCACTGTAGATCTCGAAGAAGTCGTTCATCAGCAGGCCACGGCACCAGGCATCGATGAGGATGTGGTGGTTGCTCATCATGAACCAGTAGCGCGCCTCGCCCAGGCGGATCAGGCGCAGGTGGAACGGCGGCTGTTCGAGCAAATCGAAGCCGGCCTCGCGCTCGCGCTTGTGCAGCGCTTGCAGGCGCTCCTCGTGGCCGTCCTCCGGCAGTTCGCTCCAGTCGAGGAACTCGATGCGGGTGCGACCGGGCTTGTGGATCACCTGCAACATCGTTTCGCCGGCATTCCAGACGAACGACGCGCGCAGCGCCTCGTGGCGGGCCACCACCGCCTGCCAGGCGGCGGCGAAGCGCTCGGGATCGAGCGGGCTGTCGATCCGGTAGCGGTCCTGCATGTAGTAGATGCCGGTGCCCGGTTCCAACAGGGTGTGCAACAGCAACCCTTCCTGCATCGGGGTCAGCGGATAGACGTCCTCGATCTCGCCGGCCGGCACCGCCAGGGCGTCCAGTTGCGCCTGGCTCAGTTGCGCCAGCGGGAAGTCGGACGGGGTCAGGCCGCCGGCGCCGTCTTCCAGGCAATGCTCGATCAGCGCCTGCAGTTCGGCGAGATAGGCCTGCGCCAGCTCGTTCACCGTCCGCGCGTCGTAGCGCTCGCGGCTGTAGGTCCAGCGCAGCACCAGCTCACCGCCGTAGACCTGGCCATCGACGCTCAGCTCGTTGGGCAACGGCGCCTGCTCGTCGTGGATCGGCCCGGTGGGCTGGTCCAGCGGCTGGAACAGGGCGTCGGCGAAGCTCTGGTCGAACTGGCCGAGGTAGTTGAAGGTGATCGGCGCCGTCGGCAGCGCGGCCATCGCCTGGCGCACCGCCGGATCGGCGAGGTAGCGCAGCACGCCGTAGCCGAGGCCTTTGTGCGGCACCGCGCGGAGCTGTTCCTTGATCGCCTTGATCGACTCGCCCGGGCTCTGCGCCGGGGTCAGGCGCAACGGGTAGGCGCTGGTGAACCAGCCGACGCTGCGGGTCAGGTCGATATCGTCGAACAGCGCCTCGCGGCCATGCCCTTCCAACTGCACCAGCATCGACGGCTGCCCGCTCCAGCGGCAGAGCACGCGAGCGAGGGCGGTCAGCAGCAGGTCGTTGACCTGGGTGCGGTAGGCCGCCGGCGCCTGTTGCAGCAATTGCCGGGTACGTTGCGGGTCAAGCCGCAGGCTGACACTTTCCGCCAGCGCCTCGCGGTTGTCGCCCTGCGGGCGGTCGCATGGCCACTCGGCCGACTGCCCGCCCAGCCGGGCTTGCCACCAGCCCAGCTCTTCGCGCAGCGATTCGCTGCCGGCGTAGGCCTGCAGGCGTCCGGCCCAGTCGCAGAAGGCGCTGGTCTTGGCCGGCAACGCCGGTTCGGCGCCCTCGGCGAACTGAAGGTAGACCTGTTGCAGGTCCTCCAGCAGCACCCGCCAGGACACCCCGTCCACCACCAGGTGGTGGATCGCCAGCAGCAGGCGTTGCTCGCCGGCCGGGCCGTCCACCAGCACCGCGCGCAGCAGCGGCCCCTGTTCGAGGTCGAGGCTGCGCTGGGCCTTGGCGAACAGCTCGGCGCATTCGTCGAAGGATTGCACCGGGACGTGCCAGAGCAGTTCCTGTTCGCGCAGCGGACGATGCTGCGCCAGCCACTCGCCGTCGACCTGGCGGAACGCCAGGCGCAGGGCGTCATGCTGTTCGACCAGGCGTTGCAGGGACTTGCGCAGCAGGCCGAGGTCGAGGGCCTGCCGCGGCTGCAACAGCAGCGACTGGTTCCAGTGTTCGCGGCGCGCCAGCGGCAGGTCGAAGAACCAGTGCTGGATCGGCGTCAGCGCGCTGTCGCCCTGCACCGGCCCCTGCTCGGCCTGGCTGGCCTGGCTGTGCCGGGCCACCGAGGCGAGGCTCTGCACGGTCTGGTGCTGGAACAGGTCGCGGGGGCTGAAGTGGATGCCGAGCTGGCGGGCGCGGCTGACCACCTGGATCGACAGGATCGAATCGCCGCCCAGTTCGAAGAAGTTGTCGCCGAGGCCTACCCGCTCGACGTTCAGCACCTCGCGCCAGACCCCGGCCAGTTGCTGCTCCAGCAGGCTGCGCGGGGCCTCGTAGGCCTGCCGGTTGAGCGCCGGGTCGGGTGCCGGCAGCGCGCGGCGGTCGAGCTTGCCGTTGGCGGTCAGCGGCAGGCTGGCGAGCAACAGCAGGTGGGCCGGCACCATGTAGTCCGGCAATTGCTGCTTGAGGTGCGTTTTCAGCGCCTCGCGCAGCGCCGCCTGGGCGTCCTCGTCCTGCTCGGCCACCGCGCTGGCGACATAACCGGCCAACTGCTTGCCACTCGGGCTGTCGAGCGCCAGGACCAGCGCTTCGCGAACCTGCGGATGCTCCAGCAGGCGCGCCTCGATCTCGCCCAGTTCGATGCGGAAGCCGCGGATCTTCACCTGGTGGTCGATGCGGCCGACATATTCCACCTGGCCGTTGTCGCACAGGCGCACCAGGTCGCCGGTGCGGTACAGGCGGCCGCCCTCGGCAGCGAAGGGATCGGGCACGAAGCGCTCGGCGCTGAGCGCCGGACGCTCATGGTAGCCGCGCGCCAGGCCGGCGCCGCCGACGTAGAGTTCGCCGGTCGCGCCCTGCGGCACCAGGGCCAGGTCGGCATCCAGGATGTAGGCGACCCGCGCACCGACCACGCTGCCGATCGGCACGCTGGCGGCGCCCTCCTCCAGGCGTTCGGGAGCCAGGCAGGCCAGCGGCATGACCACCGTCTCGGTCGGTCCGTAGGCATTGAAGAACGACGCCGGGGCGAAGGCCTGGCGAATCCGCTGCAGGTGCTCGCCGGTCAGCGCCTCGCCGCCGGTGATGCACATGCGCACCGGCAACTGCCGGCCCTGGCTCTCCAGCCACTGGGCGAGCTGGCTGCCGTAGCTCGGGGTGAAGCCGAGGATGCTCACGCCCTCCGCGCGGATCAGCTCGCAGATTTCCTCCGCGCCCCACTGGCCCTGGGCCCGCAGCACCACGCGGGCACCGCACAGCAACGGGGCCAGCAGGCGCTCGCTGGCGGCGTCGAAGTTGATCGAATAGAAGTGCAGTTCGCAATCCTCGGCGCGCATGCCGAAGCGCTCGATCACCGCGGCGCAGTGCATGGCGATCTCGCCGTGGGAGACCGCCACGCCCTTCGGCTTGCCGGTGGAGCCGGAGGTATAGATCAGGTAGGCCTGGTGCTGCGGCCCGCTCAGCGCTGCCAGCGGCGCGGGGTCTTCGGCGTCCAGCGCCGGGCCGTCCTCCTCGAGGCACCAGCGCGCCACGCCCGCCGGCAGCTCGCCGAGGGCCTCGAACAGCGCCGCGTGGCTGAGCAGCAGGCGTACGCCGCTGTCCTCGATCATGTATTGCAGGCGCTCCAGCGGATATTCCGGGTCCAGCGGCACGTAGGCGCCGCCGGCCTTGAGGATCGCCAGCAGGCCGACGACCATCTCCAGCGAACGCTCCAGGGCCAGGCCGACCCGCACTTCCGGGCCGACGCCATGACTGCGCAGGACGCGCGCCAGGCGGTTGGAGCGGGCGTCGAGTTCGGCATAGCTCAGGGTCTGTCCGGCGAAGGTCAGCGCCGGGGCCTGGGGGCTGGCCGCCACGCGGGCGGCGAACAGGCCATGGAGGGTGTCCTGGAGCCCTGCCTCGCCAGCCGTGCCGGCGAGCAGCAGTTGCTTCCGCTCCTCGGCGGCGAACAGCGGCAATTCGGCAATGCGCCGCTGCGGGTCGCCCAGCAGCGCCTCCAGCAGGTTCTGCCAGTGTCCGGCCATCCGCGCGATGCGCGGTTCGTCGAACAGGTCGCGGCTGTAGGTCAGGCAGCAGCCGAGGCGCTGGTCGAGGTCGGTGACCTCCAGGTTGAGGTCGAACTTGGTCGCCCGCGCATCGTTGGCGATGTACTCGACCGTCATCCCGGCCAGTTGCCGGGTCTGCTGGAACTCCCAGCGCTGGACGTTGCACATCACCTGGAACAACGGGTTGTAGGCGGCGCTGCGCGGCGGTTGCAGGGCTTCCACCAGGTGGTCGAACGGCAGGTCCTGGTGCGACTGGCCATCGATCACGGTCTGCCGCACCTGCTCCAGCAGCTCACCGACGCTCATCTGTCCGTCGAGCCGGCAGCGCAGCACCTGGGTATTGAGGAAGGCGCCGATCAGCCCTTCGCTCTCCGGGCGGATGCGGTTCGCCACCGGCGCGCCGATGCGCAGGTCCTGCTGGCCGCTGTAGCGGTAGAGCAAGGCCGCAAGGGTGGCGGTCATGGTCATGAACATGGTCAGTCCGCGGGCGGCGTTGAAGCGGCGCACGCGCTCAGCCAGCTCGGGGCTCAGGTCGAAGCGGTAGAGGTCGCCCTGGTGGCTCTGCACCGGCGGGCGTGGCCGGTCGCCCGGCAGTTCGAGCAGCGGATGCTCGTTGCCCAGCTGGGCCTTCCAGTAGTCGAGCTGGCGCTGGCGCTCGCCGCTCTCCAGCCACTCGCGCTGCCACACGCTGTAGTCCAGGTACTGGACCGGCAACGGCTCCAGCGGCGATTCGCGGTCGTCGAGGAAGGCCTCGTAGAGCGCGCCCAGTTCGCGGGCGAAGATGTCCATCGCCCAGCCTTCGGTGACGATGTGGTGCAGGGTCACCACCAGGTAGTGCTCGCGCTCGGCCATCTTCACCATGCAGACCCGCAGCAACGGCCCGCTCTCAAGATCGAAGGGCCGGTGCGCCTCGCTGTCGGCGAGGGTCTGCAGGTGCTGCTGGCGACTGTCGCGGTCGAGCGCGGAGAAGTCCTGCCAGTCCATGTGCAGGCCGCCATCGCTATGTACGCGCTGTACCGGCACGCCGTCGACGCTGGGGAACGTGGTGCGCAGGGTCTCGTGGCGCTGCACCAGGGCCTGTAGCGCGGCCTCGAAGCGCGCCACGTCCAGCGGCCCGCTCAGGCGCGCCAGGCCGCCGACGTTATAGGCCGGGCTGTCCGGCTCCAGTTGCCAGAGGAACCACATGCGCTGCTGCGAGTAGGACAGCGGCACCGGCTGCTCGCGGTCGATGCGGCGGATCGCGCCGTGGCTGTCGGTACGTCCGGCAGCCTGGGCTGCGCGGACCTGTTCGCAGAAGGCCTCCAGTTCGCTGGCCTCGAACAGCGCGCGCAACGGCAGTTCGACGTCGCAGGCCTGGCGTGTGCGCGAGACGATGCGGGTGGCCAGCAGGGAATGCCCGCCGAGTTCGAAGAAATCGTCGCGCAGGCCGACCCGCGGCAGGCCGAGCACTTCGCTCCAGATCGCGGCAATGCGCCGTTGCAGCTCGGTCCGCGGCTCGACGTGCTCGCGCTGCTGCCAGACCGGCTCCGGCAGCGCCCGCGTATCCAGCTTGCCGCTCGGGCCAAGGGGCATCTGCGCCAGGCGCATCAACTGTGCCGGAACCATGTATTCCGGCAGTTCGGCCTGTAGCGCGGCGCGCAGACGCTGGTTCTGCTCGGCTTCCGCCTCGGCGCCGGCAGCCCCGGTGTAGTAGCCGACCAACTGGCTGCCGGCCACGCCTTCGCGGATCACCACCACCGCCTGGGCCACCCCCGGCTGCGCCAGCAGGCGTGCCTGGATCTCCTCCGGCTCGATGCGGAAGCCACGCAGCTTGACCTGCTGGTCGAGGCGGCCGAGGTATTCCAGCACGCCGTCGGCGTTCCAGCGCGCGCGGTCGCCGGTGCGGTACAGGCGCTCGCCGTCGGCCGAGAACGGATCGGCGACGAAGCGCTCGGCGCTCAGCGCCGGGCGCCCCAGGTAGCCACGGGCCAGGCCCAGGCCGCCGATGCACAGCTCGCCGGCGACGCCGGCCGGCAGCAGGTTGAACTCGGCGTCCAGTACGCGGCAGACCACGTTGCCCAGCGGTCGGCCGATCGGCGAACGCTCGCCGTCTTCCGCGCGGCATTGCCAGTGGGTGACGTTGATGGCGGTCTCGGTCGGTCCGTAGCGGTTATGCAGGGCCACCGCCGGCAGGCGTTGCAACACGCGGTTGCGCAGCTCCGCCGGAAGCGCCTCGCCGCCGGAGAACAAGCGGCGCAGGCTGCCGCAGGCGGCGACGCCGGGTTCGTCGATGAACAGTTGCAGCAGCGGCGGCACGAAGTGCAGCGTGGTCACCCCGAACTGCCGCACCAGTTCCACCAGGCGCGCCGGATCGCGGTGCTCGCCGGGGGCGGCGAGGACCAGCCGGCAACCGGTGACCAGCGGCCAGAAGCACTCCCACACCGACACGTCGAAGCTCACCGGCGCCTTCTGCATCAGCACGTCGTCGCCGTCGAGGGCGTAGGTCGCCTGCATCCATTGCAGGCGCTCGGCCAGCGCCGCGTGGGTATTGCCCACGCCCTTCGGCTGGCCGGTGGAACCGGAGGTGTAGATGACGTAGGCGAGATTGTCGCCGTGCAGGTGCAGGCCCGGTGCCTGGCTCGGCCAGTTGTCGAGCTTGAGGCTGTCCAGGCAGATCGGCGTGACGCCCTCCGCGCCAGGCAGGCGCTCGAACAGATGGGCCTGGGTCAGTAGCAACTCGACGCCGCTGTCGGCGAGCATGTAGGCCAGGCGTTCGCTGGGGTAGTCCGGGTCCAGCGGCACGTAGGCGCCGCCCGCCTTGACGATCGCCAGCAGACCGACCAGCAGTTGCGGCGAACGCTCGGCGCAGATCGCTACCCGCACGTCCGGGCCGACGCCCTTGTCGCGCAGGTAGTGGGCCAGGCGGTTGGCCCGGGCGTGCAGTTCGGCGTAGCCGAGGCTGCCGCCGTCCCACTCCAGGGCGACGCGTTCGGCGGACTGCGCCAGTTGCCGCTCCAGCAGCTCCGGCAGCCAGGCGCGCGCCGGCTCGCAGGGCGCGCTGCCCCATTCGGCGAGGCGCGCCGCCTGCTCGGCGTCGACCAGGGCGATATCGCCGAGGCAGCGCTGCGGGTCTTCCGCGACCTGGCGCAGCAACTCCAGGTATTGCGCGGCGAAACGCCGGATACTGGCCTCGTCGAAGAGGTCCGCGGCGTAGTCGAAATTCAGGGTCAGGCGACCGCGAGCGTCCTCCTCGCTCTGCAGTTGCAGGTCGAACTTGGCTTCGCGGCTGTGCCAGGGCAGCTCGTCGGCGAGCAGGCCAGGCAGCCGGCGCAACGCCGACAGGTCGCGCTGCTGGTGGTTGAACAGCACCTGGAACAACTGGCCGCCCTGGCCGCAGGCCGCGAGCACCTGGTCGAACGGCAGGTCCTGGTTGGCCTGGGCGCCGAGGGTCGCCTCGCGAGCCTCGCCGAGCAATGCGGCGAACGGCTGGCGCGCCCGGGGCGTGCCGCGCAGGACCAGGGTGTTGATGAAGAAGCCGACCAGCCCCTGGGTTTCCAGGCGCTGGCGGTTGGCGCTGGGCACGCCGATGCGGATCTCGCCCTGCCCGCTGTGGCGATGCAGCAGCGCCTGGAACGCCGCCAGCAGCCACATGAAGACACTCGCCTCATGGTCCAGCGCGGCCTCGCGGATAGCCCGCGCCAGGGCTTCGTCGACCCGCAGGCTGTAGCGCGCGGCCGGCGACGCCTGGCGCGCCGTGCGCGGATGGTCGGTGGCCAGTTCCAGCACCGGCGCCGCGTCGCCCAGGCGCTCCCGCCAGTAGGCCAGTTGGCGGGCGCCCTCGCCCGCGTCCAGCCACTGCCGTTGCCAGGCGGCGAATTCGGCGTAGTGCAGTTCCAGCGGCGCCAGGTCGGCCGGCTGGCCACCGCAGGCTTCGGCGTAGAGCCGCGAGAATTCGTCGAGCAGCAGGTTCAGCGACCAACCATCGGCGACGATGTGATGCAGGGTGACCCAGAGCTGGTGCTCCTGTTCGTCCAGGCGCACCAGGCTGATCCGCAGCAGCGGCCCCTTTTCCAGGTCGAACGGCTGCTGCGCCTCGGCTTCGCGGCGCTGCGCGGCAGCCGCGGCGCGTTCGTGCTCGGCCAGCGCGGCGAGGTCGACGAACTGCCAGGCGAACTCGCCCCGCTCGTCGATACGCTGCAAGGCCGCGCCGTCGCGCTCGAGGAAACGCGTGCGCAGCGCTTCGTGGCGTTCGACCAGGCGCTGGAAGCTGGCGCGCAGCGCCGCTTCGTCCAGCTCGCCGCGCAGGCGCAGGCCGCCGGGGATGTTGTAGGCGGCGCTCTGCGGATCGATCTGCCAGGTCAGCCAGAGACGCTGCTGCGCCGCCGACTGCGGCAGGTCGACACCGCGCGGCAGGTGCGCCATCGGTGCCTCGGCCGGCAGGCCGGCGGCCAGTTGGCGGGCCACCGTGGCGCTGAAGGCCTGCAGGGTCGGCGCCTCGAACAGTTGGCGCAGGTCGAGGGCAACGCCGAGACTGTCGCGCACCTGGGCGACCACCTGGGCGGCGCCGATGGAATTGCCGCCAAGCAGGAAGAAGTGATCGCGCGGCGCTACCTGCGCCACGCCCAGCCGGGCCTTCCAGATCTCGCCGATGCGTGCCAGCAGTTCGTCGTCGCCTGCCGGCGGCTGCGCCTCCTGCACGGCCTGGAGGCCGGGAAACAGCGCATAGCTGTCCAGGCTGCCGTCTTCCAGGCGCAGGCGGCAGGCGGAACGTTGCAGCTTGCCGCTGGATGTTTTCGGCAAGGCGCCGGGATTGAGCAGCGCCACCACCTTCGGCGCTTCCTGGTAGGCCTCGGCCACAGCCTGGCGGATCGAGTCGATCAGCTCCTGGGCCGGCACCGACTTCTGGACGCCGCGACCGATCTCGGCGGCAATGCCGATACCTTCCTCGCCATCGACCGTGACCGCGAAGGCCGCGACCCTGCCCTTGCGCGCCGACGGCACCTCGCTCTCGACGGTGCGCTCGATGTCCTGCGGATAGAGGTTGTGGCCGCGGACGATGAGCATGTCCTTCAGGCGCCCGGTGACGAACAGTTCGCCGTCGCGGAGGAAACCAAGATCGCCGGTGCGCAGCCAGGTGCGCCCGTCACGCTCGACGAAGGTCTTCGCCGAGGCTTCCGGGTTGCGCCAGTAGCCGTGGGCGATGCTCGGTCCGGCGGCCCAGATCTCGCCGACGTTGTCGTCGCCGAGAACCTCGCCGCTCGCCGCGTCGACGATCAGCACGGCGTGTTCCGGCTGGCTGCGGCCGCAGCACATCAGCACGCTGCCTGCGCCTTCGGCGATGCGGTTGCGCGCCAGCGCCTCGCCATCCACCGCCAGGGCGGGAATGCCCTGGCCGCGCTGGCCGCCGGTGACGAACAGGGTCGCCTCGGCGAGGCCGTAGCAGGCGAAGAAACTGGACGCGTCGAAGCGGCTGGCGGCGAATTTCTCGGCGAAGCGTTCCAGGCTGTCCTGGCGGATCGGCTCGGAACCGGAGAAGGCTACCCGCCAGCCGCTCAGGTCGAGACGCTGCAGGGCCGACTCGGCGACCCGCTCGCTGCACAGCCGGTAGGCGAAATCGGGACCGCCGCTGACGGTGCCGCCGTACTGGCTGATGGCTTCCAGCCAGCGCACCGGACGTTCGAGGAAGTAGCGCGGCGACATCAGCACGCAGGGTACGCCGCTGAAGATCGGTTGCAGCAGGCCGCCGATCAGGCCCATGTCGTGGTACAGCGGCAGCCAGCTGACGATCACGTCGTCGGCACCGATGCCGAAGCCTCGGCGGATCAGCACCTCGTTGGCGACCAGGTTGCCATGGCTGACCTGCACGCCCTTGGGCAATGCGGTTGAACCGGAGGTGTACTGGAGGAAGGCGATGTGCTCGGGACGCACTTGCGGCTCGTCCCAGGCCTCGGCAACGGCCGGGTCCAACTGGTCGACGCAGAGCAGTTGCGGGGCGTTGGCGGCGGACAGTTGCGCGTTCATCTGCAGCAATGGCTCGCGCAGGTCAGCGGTGGTCAGGACCAGGCGCGGCTCGGCGTCGGCGATGATCGACAACAGGCGTTCCTGGTGATGGCGGCGCGCCGACTCCGGCGGATAGGCCGGCACCGCGATGACCCCGGCATACAGGCAACCGAAGAACGCCGCGACGTAGTCGGGGCCGCTGGGAAACAGCAGCACCGCGCGATCGCCCAGCTGCGCATGGGCCTGCAGGGCCGCGGCGATGCTCCGCGCGCGCAGGTCGAGATCGCGATAGCTGAGGACCACGCCTTCGCCATCGTCCTCGGCGAGGAAGCGCAGCGCCAGGCGCTCGGGCTCCTGGACGGCGCGGCGACGCAGGGCCTGGACCAGGGTGGTGGGAAGTTCGAAGGCGTCCATCATGTGTTTTCCTGCCTGAATTCGGCTTGCAATCGAGTTCTAGTGAGTCTCCGGAAACAGTCGTCGCGGCCGCCCCTCAACTGGCGGCGCGCATGCTTCCCCGGACCTTGTCCTTGTGCCAGCGCAGCAGATGCTGGCCGGCGTAGCGACGCAGCAGGCGCAGCAACTGCCCCTGCTGTTCGCGGATGAAAAAGTGCTGCCCGTCGAGCAGGTCGAGGGTGAAGTCGCCCCCGGCCTCATGCAGCCAGCCGAGCAACTCGGCGCTGCGCAGGCTGTCCTCGCGTCCGCCGAACAGGTGCAGCGCCGCGTCCAGCGGCCCATGCGCCTGGTAGCGGTAGCTGCCGGTGACGAGAAAGTCCGCTCGCACCACTGGCAACAGCATCTGCATCAGCGACGGATCGTTGAGGACGGCCTCCGGAGTACCCCGGTAGTCGCGCAACGCGGCAACCAGTTCGGCGTCGGCCTTGGCGCGCCGGTAGCCGCTGACATCGTTTTCGGCGGGCGGGGATACACCGGAGAGGAATAGCGCCAGCGGCCCTTCGAGGCCGCGCCGACGCATGGCATGGGCCAGTTCGAAGGCCAGCAGCCCGCCCAGGCTGTGGCCGAAGAAGGCGTAGGGAGAAGCGCTGTCGAGGGTGCCTTGCAGCTCGCCGGCCAATTGCGCGACCAGGCTGGCGGCATCGGTATGCAGGGCCTCGCCGAAGCGGAGGCCGCGCCCCGGCAATTCCAGGGGCAACAAGCGGATCCAGCCCGGCAGGCTGGGCTGCCAGCGGCGGAACAGCGTGGCGCTGGCCCCCGAATAAGGCAGGCAGAACAATTGCAGGGAAACGGCCGGGCTCACCTGCCGACCTCCTTGCGCCGCTGTCGTGGCCCTCGTCCGGGGCAGAGCGCTTTCCCATGATCGATCGGCATTTCCGTCTCCTGCTGCGCACGCCGGGGCGCCGGGCACCTGCCCGCGCTGTCACAGAGGGGAACGGATAACAACGGCAAATAATTAGCGCATGTAACCGCAATCTCCGGGCAACCGCGGAGCATTGCGCGAAAGGACGCCAACCCCTATCCATTCTGATGGGTTGTGCCCGGCGCTATCGCCGCATCGGCGATAGCGATGTACGCCATGGAGCAGCCGGGGACGGTTGCCGCAGCGCCTTCGCGCAGTTCTTGCGCGGAACGCCGGCAGGAGCGGCGAGGCGGTCAATACCGATTTCTAACTAGCTGATTCCTAAAGATTATTAAAAAAATTTCGTCTGCGACGCATGACTGCAACATTGGCGCGGCCATCCTTCTGAAACGCCGAAGAATTTCTCCCCTCCATCATTCGCAGCGGCTATTTGCCAGCATGCGGACCATTCACGAATAAAGGTGAGATTGGTTATTTCTTCGTAATTGACAATCATTATCATTCAACATAATTTGTTGCGCCATGTGTGGGTCTTACCCCACCGCCAGTGCTCTGCAGCCCCCTCCGCAGCAAGGTGATTTCCATGTCGGAACAACTGTCTACCCGCAGATGCGATACCCCGCTCCTCCAGGCATTCGTCGATAACCGTACGATCCTGGTGAAGATCGCCGCCCGCATTACCGGTTGCCGCTCGCGAGCCGAAGATGTGGTCCAGGATGCGTTCTTCAGGCTCCAGTCGGCGCCGCAGATCACTTCGTCGTTCAAGGCACAGCTCAGCTACCTGTTCCAGATCGTCCGCAACCTGGCCATCGACCACTACCGCAAGCAGGCGCTCGAACAGAAATACTCGGGGCCGGAGGAAGAAGGCCTGAACGTGGTGATCCAGGGCGCCTCGCCGGAAACCTCGCACATCAACTACGCGACCCTCGAACACATCGCGGATGCCCTCACCGAGCTGCCCAAGCGCACCCGCTACGCCTTCGAGATGTACCGCCTGCACGGCGTGCCGCAGAAGGACATCGCCAAGGAACTGGGCGTCTCGCCGACCCTGGTCAACTTCATGATCCGCGACGCCCTGGTGCACTGCCGCAAGGTCACCGCCGAGCGCCAGGGCGACAACGTCACCCATCTCAGCGCCCGCCGCTGACGGCGGCGAGCATTCCTCAGCGCCGGTAGCGGCGCACCGACGCCGCCTGCGCCTCGGCCCTGGCGGCGAAATGGGTTCCCAGCAGCAACAGCGCCGCGCGCTTGTGGCGAAAATCGAAGGGTTGGCCGCAGCAGCGGCAAAGGCCCGACGCGGTTTCGCAGCGCGCCTTTCCCAGCGTTGTCCTCGGCGGCTCAACGGGACCGTCCAGGTAGAAATGGTGGACCAGCGCCGCCAACCACTCCGCCACCCGCTCCGGCTCTCCCCGCTCCCGCGGCCCAAGGGCGTAAAGCAAGCCCGTGGGATCGCCACGCCGGCGCTCCTCCTCGATGAATGCGCAGGTCGCGACAGGTTCAGGACGCTCCTGCGCCGGCCCGTGCGACTCGTTGCACGCAGGCCGCTGCCTGTCGCAGCGGGCATATGGATCGGCCTCGTGGCGCTCGAGGGGCGACGGAAACGACAGGCTGGAGGCTGGGGACGGAAGCATGGCCGGCTACTCGTGGGGCTTGCCTGAGTAACGTCGCATCCCGCCGCGAATTTACCCGTCCAGCCCGGCGTCCGGCCGAACGGCCATCAATAGACTTCCGGCACGATGATCTCGCCGGGCGTCGGATGCCTGACGTAATCGGCGTGGCGCAGGCGCTCCGGCAGGTGTACCGGCGGCTGCGGAACTTCCCGGTAGGGCATCTGCTGCAACAGGTGGTGGATGCAGTTCAGCCGCGCGCGCTTCTTGTCATCGGCCTGTACCACCCACCAGGGCGCCTCGGGGATGTGGGTGCGTTCGAGCATGGTTTCCTTGGCCTTGGTGTAGGCCTCCCAGCGCCGCCGCGACTCCAGGTCCATCGGGCTGAGCTTCCACTGCTTGAGCGGATCGTGGATACGGCTGAGGAAGCGCAGGTGCTGCTCGGCGTCGGAGATGGAGAACCAGTACTTGAGCAACTGGATGCCCGAGCGCGCCAGCATCTTTTCGAACTCAGGCACGCTGCGGAAGAATTCCTCGTATTGTTCGTCGTTGCAGAAACCCATGACCCGCTCGACCCCGGCGCGGTTGTACCAGCTGCGGTCGAACAGGACGATCTCGCCGCCGGCCGGCAGGTGCGAGACGTAGCGCTGGAAATACCACTGGGTCTGCTCGCGGTCGTTCGGCGCGGGCAGCGCGGCGACCCGGCAGACCCGCGGGTTGAGGCGCTGGGTGATGCGCTTGATCACGCCGCCCTTGCCCGCCGCGTCGCGTCCCTCGAAGAGAATCACCACCTTGTGCCCGGTGTGCACCACCCAGTTCTGCAGTTTCACCAGTTCCCGTTGCAGGCGGAACAGTTCGCGGAAATAGCGGCGCCGACTCAATTCGCCGGGCGCATCCTCCTGCTCGGGACCGAACAGCTCGTCCAGGTTCAGCTCGTCGTCGAGCAGTTCCTGCTCCAGCTCTTCGTCGTGTCGATCGAGCCAGTCGCGACCGATGCGGCCCGAGGTATCGCCATAGGAGTCCATGCGCTGCTCTCCACGTCATGCCGAAATACCGCGAATGCTAGGCGCGTCTTCATGACGGTTTGGTGACGGTTCGATGAAAGCGTAGCGATCGCTCGCCGTCGAAAACAGTCGAAAGGTCACTGAAAGTCAGAAAATTCCCTAATCATTTGAATGACTTGGCCTAAGCTGGCCAGCCTCTCCGCACTTTCCACATGCTCCGCGCACCCCGGCGACCGCCGGGGCGAACCGCGCCCTTGCGGCGCCATTGATCGGAGATCAACCATGCAAGCGTTTTCCAAACAGCAACTCATCGATGCGCTGAACGCCCAGAGCAGCGACCTGGCCACCCTGCAGAGCCTGGTCATGGGCCTCTACCTGTGGATTCGCGACAGCCATGGCCAGGCCAGCGTCGATGCGGCCTTCCAGCGCGCCCGCGAGGAGGCCAGGCAATTCCGCCAGCAGAGCGGCAACCAGGCTGACGAGCGATTGATCCTGCAACTGGCGGAAATCGTCCGCGAACAACCCTGAGCCATGACCGGCACAGACTGACCGGTTCGGCCTGACTCAAGGCCGCAAGGCAGTCCCGGGCGCCGCGGAATCGACTTTCGCGGTGTCCTCCGCGGGCAGCACCCGGATGGTCGCGGTCACGCCGGCGCGCAAGGTGTTGCGCTGGCGATAGGCGGGATCGATGGCGATGCGCACCGGAATTCGCTGGGCCAGCTTGACCCAGGTATAGCTCGGGTTGATGTTCGCCAGCAGGCGCGAGCCCTCGGCGTTCTCCCGGTCGGTGATGGCATGGGCGATGCTCTGCACGCGCCCGTCGAAGCGCTCGCCGCTCATCAGTTCCACCCGCGCCCGGCTGCCGACGCGGATGCCCGGCAACTTGGTCTCCTCGAAGTATCCGCTGACATAGAACGAATCGCGGTCCACCAGCGCCAGCAATGGCACCCCGGCGTGGGCGTAGTCGCCTTCGCGGGTCTGCAGGTTGGTCACGTAGCCGCTGACCGGGGCGCGTACCTGGGTACGTTCGAGGTCGAGACGGGCCTGCTGCAAGGCGGCTTCGGCAAGCTCCACGTTGGCCTGGGCCAGGCCGAGGCTGGCCTGGTTCCTCAGCAACTCGGCCTGGGCCAGGCTGACGTCGGTCTGGGCCTTTTCGTTCTCTTCCACCGATAGCATCGAGCGCTTCTGCAATGCCGAGCGCCGCTGCGCCTCGCTGCGGCGCTGGCGCAACTGGGCCTGGCTGGCCTCGATCGCCGCGCGCGACTCGCCCAGCGCCGCCCGCGCCACGTTCACCGCGCGCTCGGCGCGCAGCACCGCCAGTTCATAGCGCGCCGGGTCGATGCTGAGCAGCAGCTCGCCCTTCTCCACGGGCTGGTTGTCGCTCAGCGGCAACCGGGTGATCAGCCCGGAAACGTCCGCCGACAGCGTCACCACATCGGCGCGGACCCGCGCGTCACGGGTCCACGGCGTGCGGGTGTAGCGTTCCCAGGCGAGGAACACCAGTGCCGCCGCCACCAGCACCGCCAGCAGGGTGGCCAGGCGCGGCCATTTGCCTTGCAACAGGTTCATCGGGACATCTCCCCCATCCACAGGATCAGACCGGCGCAGATCGCGCAGTACAACGCGCCCTGGAACAGCGCTTCGTGCCAGACCCGCTGCAACACGCCGAAGCGCCGCAACAGCGGGTTGAGCAGCAGCAGGATCAGCCAGGCCAGCAGCAGCGCCTGGGCGATCGGCGGCAGGTAGGCGCCCCCGATCTCGACATCAGCGGGCATGTCCGCCCTCCTCTTCTGGTTCTTCGACGACCGCCGGTGCGCCGCGGTCCTCCTCCAGCAACGTCCGATAGCGTTGCAGCGACTGCTGCAGGATCAGTACCGCGACATTCATGATGAAGCGCTGCCGCGTCGCCCCGAGGTCCTTCGACGGCTGCGCCAGCAAGGCCTCCAGGCCCCTGCCGAAACGCCGCAGGGCGGCCAGGGCGAGATCCTGCCGCGGGGCGTCCGCGCCGCCGGCTATGTAGGCGGCGACCTCGCGCAGCGCCTCGCCCAGCAGCGGCTGCAACTCCAGCGGCACCACCCCGGCGTCATGCAGCGGCTCGCGCAGGCGATTCAACGCCACGCCCATCACCACGCAGCCCAGGGCGCACTGGAAACGTTCCGCCGCAGCCGGCTCCTGGCTCGCCGGCAGCAGGCCGACCATCACCGCCAGGCGATCGATCATCCGCGTCTCGAAGGCGAAGCGCTGCGCCTCGCTGGCCTCGCAGCGCGACATTTCCGCGACGTCCTGGCGCGACAGGTAGAGCAGCCGGCGCAGGCGCGGGTCGGCGCGGAACGGATAGACCAGGGCGAACACCAGCACGGCGAGGACCGCCGCGGCGAGGAAGCCGCCGACGAACTCGAACCACTGCGAAGCGTTGCTGTAGTAGACCGCGATATTCTGCGGCGCCACCATCAGCAGGGTCTCCAGGCCGATGCCCATGGCGATCCCGGCGCTCAGCGGGCTGCTCAGGCCGACCGCGACCACGTACAGCAGCAACGCCATCCACAGCGCCAGCCACTCGAAGTCGGCGGATGCCGGCAACAGCACGAACAGCAGCGCCGCCGAGATCAGGATCGCCAGCAGCAGCCCGCGCAGGAAGTTCTGCGCCGCCAGCAGCGGACGCGGGAAGGTCGCCATCAGCGAGCACATCACGCCAACCAGCAGCAGGCTGCTGAGGGCGCCGTTCCAGGCGCTGGTGATCCACAGCCAGGCGGCGCAGGACAAGGCGACGAAAGCGCGCACGGCGTTCATCGAGGCCAGCGCCCAGTCCAGGTGCAGCGCCTGCGCCTGGCCACGGCGGTAGAAACTGCTGGCCTGGCGGCCGGACTGGATCGCATCGTTGAGTTCGAGCACTTCGCCCAGACGCTGGAACAGCCGCGCGTATTCCCAGCGCAGGATCGCCACCTGCGGGCGCAGCGCCGGGCTCAACGCCTCGTCGTAGGACTCCGCGCGCGTCGCCGCGGCATCGAAGGCCTGGCGCACCGCCTGGAACTCCTCCAGCACCTCGGAGGGTACCGCCCGCCCCTGCTCGGCCAGCGCGTCCAGCACCCGCAACGCACGATCCAGCAGCGCCTGGATATCCGCCGGCAACGGCCCGACCCAGTGCGCCCGCACCAGCAGGCGATGCTGGCGCAGCAGCAACAGCCGCGAGGCCATCAGCACCAGCAGGTTGCCCAGCAACTGCACCAGGCCATCGGCGCGGCGCAGGTTCGGCGCGTCGAAATAGAGGTGCCGGCGCAGGCCGTCCAGCGCGGTGATGCTGGCGACCAGTTGCATCTGCCGCTGGTTGAACGACTCGTCGCCCTCGTCGCCGCGGATCACCGCCGCGGCGTGCCGCGCGGTACTGCGGATCAGGCCATCGACCTGGGCGAAGTAGCCCTTCGCCACCGCCTGCGGACGCGCGCTGAGCAGGCTGACCAGGGCCACGCAGGCGACGCCCAGCAGGGTCTCGGTGACCCGCACCACGGCGAGCATGAAGGTGTTTTCCGGATCGGGAATCGACAGCACGGCGACGATCACCGCGGTGAAGCCGCTGAGCACGAAGGCGTGCGAGTCGGTGTAGCGCAGCAAGGTGCCGCCGGCGGTGCAGAGCGCCAGCCAGAGTCCCAGGGCGACGAAGAACGGCAACGGTTGCTGGGCGAACAGCGCCATGATCAGCACCGCCACCACGGCGCCGGCGAAGGTACCGACGACCTGGGCGAAGCTGCGCTTGAGAGCCATCCCGGCCAGCGGCTGGCTGACGATGACCACGGTCATCAGCGCCCACTTCGGCTGCTCCAGGTCGAAGAGGAAGGCCAGGTAGAGGGTCAGCAGCCCGGCGGCGACGGTGCGCAGGGCGAACAGCAGGGTTTCCCGCGGCGGCCGCCAGAGCAAGCGGGCGTAGAGTTTCAGCCCTTCCATGCCCGGCCCCGCACCTCCAGGCAACGGTTGGCCGCGGACCAGGCGGCGATGAAGCGACTCGACATGCTGGTTTCTCGTTCGGGGTTGATGCGGCGGGTTCGCTTCCAGTCTAGAAGGCGCAAGGAAATCCGTGGCCGCCTACGGGGGCGGGCAGGTGCGGTCGGCCACGGAGCGACGAGTCGCGACTACAGGGTAAAAGCCCCGGCGGCCTTCCCGGTAGCGCGTCCAGGCGAAAACCGTTTTCGCTGAGAACGAACGCTGCGGCGCCTTTCGATTGGGTAAGCTTGCTCAGGGCTGGATCGATTTAGCTTGCGAATCAAGCGGATAGAAAGCCCAAGGAAAACGACCAGGAGGAGCCGAGAATGCGTCGAGCGATTGCCACTGTATCGTGGGCCCACCGATGAGCCTGCGCTTCGACGATATCGAAGCCTTCCTCAACGTCGCCGAACTCAACAGCGTGACGTCGGCGGCCGAGCGCATGAGCCTGTCCAAGTCGGTGATCAGCAAGCGCGTCAGCGATCTCGAACGACGCCTCGGCGTCCGCCTGCTCTATCGCACCACGCGCAACGTCGAGCCGACCGAGGCCGGGCATTTCTTCTACAAGGCCGCCAAGGCCTCGCTGCAGGAACTCAACAACGCCGCGGAGATCGTCGCCCTGCGCGAGAACGACCTGTGCGGCGAATTGCGCATCGTCACCCCGATGAGCTTCGGCACCCTCTGGCTGTCGCCGATCATCGCCGACTTCATGAGCCAGCACCCGCGCCTGGAGATCGTCCTGCAGATGGACGACCGCCTCACCGACTTCGAGAAGGAAGGCTACGACCTGAGCATCCGCGTCACCCGCCTGGACGACAGTTCGCTGATCGCCCGGCCGCTGGCCAACAGCCAGCGGGTGGTCTGCTGCAGCCCCGACTACGCGGAACGCCACGGCACGCTGGACACCCTCGAACAACTGATGCAGCACGAGTGCCTGGGCTACAACAACGCCACGCCGAGCCAGGTCTGGACCTTCGAACCGGCGTTCCCCGGTGCCAAGCCCCGCGCCGTCTCGCCACGCGGACGCTTCAGCAGCAACAACGGCCAGGCCATGCGCGACGCCGCCCTGCGCGGCCAGGGATTGGCGTTGCTGCCGCTGTTCATCGTCGCCGAGGACCTCAAGAACGGCCGCCTGGTGGACGCCGCGCCCGGCCTGCGCCCACTCGACGACGTGATCTACGCGATGTATTCGCGGGCGGCGGCGATGTCGCCGAAGGTCAAGGCGTTCATCCAGCATCTCCAGCAGGCGCTGTCGATCCCGCCCTGGGGCAACGGCTGAGCGACCGAACCATTCCGGCGACGCTCCGGTCAGATACTGGGCATGCGGAGAAGACTCCCAGGAGCCTGTCGTCTCTCCCCCGTCCGGCCACCCGGCCCACAAAGGAGAACTGCCATGATCGTGCGTACCCTGCTCATCGCCGCCGCCCTGCTCGGCGGCACCGCCCAAGCCGCCGAAAGCACCGACCTGTGCGGCGCCAACCTGCAGAAGCTGGACGATATCCTCGCCGTGCGCGGCAAGACCTCGGTCACCGGTGCGCGGGTCACCGAGGTCAAGGAACTCCAGGCCAAGGCCAGGCAGGACCAGGCCAGCGGCGACACCAAGGGCTGCATCACCGCCACCACCCAGGCCCTGCAGATCCTGCAGAACGCCGGGAAGAAATGATCCGCGACAGACGCAAGGCGGATAACCGCAAGCGGTTATCCGCCCTACCCCAATGCAACCCTCCGTAGGGCGAATAGCGCCGCAGGCGGTATCCGCCGACACTCCAGCCCCCGCCCCGACCGCGTCCGATTTCGCTCACTCGAAGCGCAGGCTTTCCCGTACCGCGCGGATTTCCGCCTGGCTGGCGTCGTAGGCCTCGGCCAGGCCGGCATAGGACAGCGAATAGGCCGAGGTCTTGCCGGCCGCGGTGAGCAAGGTCTGCTTCATCACCACGGCGCCGCGCTGGCGAATGGTGCAGGTGGTCTCCAGCGCCGCCAGCCCGCCGGTGGTGGACGGCTGCGGCGAGGTGCAGGCGGTCTGCAGGCCGTTGCGCAGGAACTCGATCTGCACCAGCTTGCGCATGTGCCCGAGGACTTTCTCCAGGTTCACTGCCTGCCCGCTCTGCAAGGGCATCCGCGTCACTTCCATCACCAGTGCCTGGGAGCCGTCTGCCTGCAACTTGACCGCGCGCTGGCGCTGGCCGGCGCCGGCCTGGCCGGGCTGCGCGGCGGGCAGGTCGCTGACCTGCCAGCCTGCCGGCCAGCGCGCCATCGACGCCTCGGCCAGGCTCAGCGCGGACAGCGTGCCGACCGCCAGGGCCAGCCAGCGCCAGCCGTTGCGTCGCGTTTGCGCCTGCCTCACGGTGTACCCTCCTCTTCGCGTCCCTCCACGGCCGGCCGGGGCTGCCCGAGGGGCTCCTCGAAACGCAGCAGGCGTCCGGCATTGCCCAGCACCAGCAAGGTGCTGAGGTTGTGCAGCAGCGCCGCGACCATCGCCCCGGCCGCGCCGAGCAGGCCAAAGGCTGCCGCGGCGACGATCGCCAGGGTCCAGCCGAGGCCGATCGCCACGTTGACCTGCAGGGTCCGCCGGCATTGCCGGCTGAGCCGCACGCAGGTGCCGAGCCGGCGCAGGTCGCTGCCGATCAGCACGATATCCGCCGAGGCCAGGGCGATGTCGGCGCCGCCGGCACCCATTGCCACCCCGACCACACCGGCCTTCAGCGCCAGCGAATCGTTGATGCCGTCGCCGACCACCATCGGCCGGAAACCGCTGCCGATCTCCGCGCCGACCTGGCGCAACTTGTCCTCCGGCAACGCCTGCGCCACCAACTGGCGAATCCCCACCTGCTTGGCCACGGCGTCGGCCACCGCCTGGCGATCACCGGTCAGCAGCAGTTGCCGGCCCAGACCCAGTTCGCGCAGATCGGCCAGGGCCTCGGCGGCCTCCGCGCGTACGCTGTCGGCCAGCAGCAGCCAGCCGAGGAAGCGCCCGTCCAGGGCGATTCCGGCGATCGGTCCCTCGTGCGCCGGCACCTCGCCGGCGTCGATGCCCAGTTGCTGGAACAGTTCGGGCCGGCCGAGGGCGGCTTCGCCCGCCGCTGTTCGTGCGACCACGCCGAACCCCTGGCGTTCGCGGATATCGCTCAATGGATGATAGGCATCGTGCGCCGCCAGGGCCGCCAGCGCTCGGCTCACCGGATGGCTGCTGGCGGCGCCGAGGCTGGCGGCCAGGCGCAGCACCGACGCCTCCTCGGCGGCATCGGCCAGGCGCAGCGCCTGCAGACGCAGGCTGCCGTGGGTCAGGGTGCCGGTCTTGTCGACCACCAGCGAAGTCAGGTCCGCCAGTTCCTCGAGGAAGGCCGAGCTGCGGATCAGGATGCCATGACGGGCGGCCACGGCGATCCCGGCGATAGCCGTGGCCGGGGCGGACAGCACCAGGGCGCAGGGACAGGCGGCGACCAGCACGGCGAGCATGGCCTGGGCATCGTTGGTGACGAACCAGGTGACCGCGGCGATCAGCAACACCAGCAACATGTACTGCCCGGCGTAGCGCTCCAGCAGGCGGGTGATCGGCGGCTTGGCGCGCTCGGCCTGCTGCATCAGGCCGATCACCTTGCCCAGGGTCGAGGCCTCGCCGGTACGGGTTATCTCGATGCGCAGCAGGCCGTCGAGGTTGATCGCGCCGCCGTAGACCTCCATCCCCGGCGCCACCTCGAGCGGCACCGACTCGCCGGTGATCGGCGCGGTGTCGAGACTGGCCTGGCCTTGCAGGACCCGCCCGTCGGCCGGAACCCGGTCACCGGCGCGCACTTCCACCTGGTCGCCCGGCCGCAGGCTGGCGTTGTCCACCTCGCTCAGGCTGCCGTCGGCCTCGATCCGCCGGGCATGGCTGCGGGTCAGCTCGCCGAGGGCGGCGATGGCCTCCTGGGAGCCGATCACGCTGCGCTCCTCCAGCACGTGGCCGAAGATCATGATGATCGGCAGCAGCGCGGCGGTCAGCAGGTCGCCGCTGGCCCAGGCGCCGAGCATGGCCAGCGCGATCAACTGGTCGGTGACGCCGTGCAGGCTCGGATGCCGCAGGCTGTCCCAGGCCGAGCGGGCCACCGGCAGCGCCACCAGCAGCGACGCGACGCCGAGCAGGATCTGGCTGACCCCGGCCTGGTCCGCCGCCAGCCAGCGCCAGGCCAGGCCGAGCAGCAACAGGCCAAGGGCGAGCATCGCCAGGCTCAGCTGGCGGGCGGCGCGGCGCTGCTCGTCGCGGCTGAGCAGGCCGCCGCCGAACGGCAGGTGATGATGATGATGCGCGCAGCCGCCATGGCTGCCGTGGGCGGTCGGCTCGCTCATGCGCACCTCCCGGGGCGAGCCGCGGCGGCTATTGCGGGAAGCGCGCGTCCGGCCGGCGTACGTAGTCCAGGGCTTCCTTCTCGGTGAGTTCCCAGATCTGCTTGACCTGCCCGTTGTTGTCGCTCTTCAGGCCGACGAAACTGCCCTTGAGCTGGGGCATGCGGCCATAGACGATGAACAGGTTCTGCGCCGTGCGGATGCGCACCGACGGCGCCACCGAATAGCTGACGGTCTTCTTCCCCAGCCCCAGGGTGAGCACGCTGCGCAGCAGGCTCTGCTTGGGCTTCTTCAGGGTGATGACCGGGTACTGCGCGCTGGCCACGAAGCCCACCAGCATGTCGCTCGGCAACTGCCGCGCCAGCGCCTCGCCGCCGCACAGCAACAGCGCCAGCCCGCACAGCAGGGCCCTGCCGGGTGATAGCCGCGCACCGTTGCCCGTGAATGGAATACCGCCTGCCGTCATTGCCCGTCCCGTTCGCCTGGTTGTTCGACTCGGCGCCGCGTTCCGCTGGCGGAAGCGCGTACCGAAGGTTGATGCCGACGCAGGGTAGCCGTTTCACGTTCGCTTGTCCGTCCATTGTTTCACAGCCCGCGAAGGGCACCGTCGGGCAGCGGCTCATGGCTGCCCGCCTTGCAGAATCAGGCGGCCGTCGTCGCGCGGATCGACGCTGCCGACCGAACCGGCCTTGCCGAGGATCGCCGGCACCCGTTCGCGGTACAGGCGCCAGAGCAGGCCGGGATCGGTCGCGCCCAGCGCCGGGGCCAGGCCAACGATGCTGGCGGTGTCGCGGCGCGCCTGGGCCAGCCGTTCGCCGGCCTCGGCGCGGGCGACCTGCAGGGTGCGGTCGGCCCCCTCGGTGGCCGCCTGGGTGAGTTTCTCCGCCTCGGTGCGCGCCTTGGCGACGTTCTGCTCGGCCAGTTGGCTGGCGGTCAGCACCGCGTTGAAGGCGCTTACCGCATTGCGCGGCAGGCTCGACTGCACGTCGACCCGCACCACCTGGATGCCCAGCCCGCTGCCGGCCGCGGCCAACGCCGCCAGGCTGTGGTTGATGCCCTGCACCAGGTCGCCGCGCAGGCGTTCGCGGCGCTCGGCGACCGCGCTGTCGTTGCCGAGCAACTCCGGGCGCGCCACCAGGATGGTGTCCAGGTCGCGCGCGGCGCAGACCTGCACGGCGTTGCGCGCCACCAGCCGGTCCAGCGCCGGCAGCACGTGGGCGCCCTGGAGGACGTAGGCGTACGGGTCGTCGACCTTGTAGAACACCCGCACGTCCAGTTGCACCACCCCGGCGTCGCCGGTCAGCAGGTAGCCGGAGCCGGCCAGCGCGTCGCTGGACAGGCTGACGTCGAGGTCGGCGCGACGCGCCTGCTCGGAGCGCAGCAGGCCCTCGACGCGGCGTTCGATCACCTGTTCGGCGGACGGCAGCAGCACCACCTGCTCCAGCGGCTGCGGCCAGGCCAGCAGCAGGCCGGGACCGGCCAGGCGCTCCAGCGCGCCCAGGCGCAGCACTACGGCGCGGTTCTCCGGGCCGATCTGGCGGACGTTGGAAAACGCCCAGGCCAGCGCCGCCAGGAGGGTCACGCCGAACAGTGCGAGGAACGCCAGGCGTCCGGCCTGCAGCCAGGGGCTGTGCAGCCCCTCGCGCGCTTCGCCGCTCATGGCCGGCGCCCGTTGGCCGGCGCTTCGGCGGGGAACGCCGGCGGCCCGTCGACCAGCACGCGGAACGGTGCGGCATCGGTGCGCAAGACCAGGCGGGTATCGCCGTTGACGATGGTGCCGAGGGTGTCCAGCGAGCGCAGCAGGTTGTACAGCTGCGGCGAACCGGCGTAGGCCTTGCCGTAGATGCGCGCCGCCTCGACCCGCGCCTGGGCCTCGATCTCCGCGGCTTTCACCGAAGCCTCGGCCTGGATCACCCGGGCGTCGCGCTCCGCCGCCGAACGGATCTCCGCGGCCTGGCGACGGCCCTCGGCGGTACGCTCGGTGGCGATGGTCTCGCGCTCGGCGCGCATGCGGTCGACGGTGGCGCCGAGGGTCACCTTGGGCAGGGTCAGGCGCTCGATGCCGACCTGCACCACCTTGACCCCGTAGGTCGCCAGCAACTGATTGTCGATCTGTTCGCGCAGGCGCGCTTCGAAGTCGCCGATACGCACCCGCGACGCCTCGGTATTCACCAGGTCGGCCAGGTCATAGGCGCTGGCGGTGGTTTCCAGCGCCGAGCCGACGAAGGTGCGCAACTGCCGGGCAGCCTCGTCCGGCTGGTTGCGCACCGCGCGCATGAAGCGCTGCACGTTGTCGGCGTCGCCCTGTACCTGCCAGGCCACGTAGGCCTGGACGATGATCCGCAGGCCATCGCGGGTGCCGACGTCCTGCAGGCCGCTGGAGGTGGTGCGCAGGCGCAGGTCGACCGGGATCGCGCTCTCGAACGGCAACGGCAGGCGCCAGGCCAGGCCCGGTTCGAGCAGGACCCGCGCCGGGTTGCCGAAACGGGTGATGACCATCGCCTCGCCGGAACGCACCTGCACCAGGCAAGCGGCGGCGACGGCGAACAGCACCAGCAGCGCGGCGACCAGCAGCCGGCGCCAGGGCGGCGCGGCCTGTGCGCCATGGCCGTGATCGTGATCGTGATCGTGATCGTGATCGTGATCGTGATCGTGATCGTGATGATGCTCGTGGTGGCTGTGCGAGTGGGAGTGACCGAGGCTCAAGAGCGCTCTCCTCATGGTGCGGATTGCCCGGCCGCGGACGCCGGAGCGGCGGACGGACGGGACGAAGACGGGGAATCCAGGCGGCCGAGGCCGAAGCTGCGCAGGTCGATGGTCGGCGCGCCGGCGCCGGCGATGCGGTGGTCGATGAGCAGCAGGTTGGCCTTGCCCAGGCCGCGTCCGAGTTGGCGGTAGTAGGCCTCCAGCAGGAAAGCCTGGCCGGCGTCGGCATAGCCTTCCCGCTCCGCGGCGAAGCGCCGGTCGGCGGCCTGCGCGGCGGCCAGGGTCTCGCGGGCCTGCGCGCTGGCCCGGTCGTGCGCCACGCTGGCCTGTAGTTGCGCCTCGTTGCGCTGCGCGGCAGCCTGCCCGCGCTCGCGGGCGATCAGCGCCTGGGCGGTGATCTGCGCGGCCTGCACCGCGTGGTAGGCGTTCGCCGCACCGGCCGGCGGATGGATCGCCTCGACCGCCGCGCCCAGTACCTCGACGCCGCTGCCGAGGCGGTCGAGATCGGCCTGCACGGCCTGGCCGATCTGCTCGGCCAGGCCCGCGCGCTGCTCGCCGAGGACCTCATCGAGGGTCCGCGAGGCGAAGGCATGCACCAGTACGCGGCTGGCGGTGCTGCGCACCAGCGTCGGCACGTCGGCGCTGCGGTAGGTCGCCGCCAGCGCTGCCGCGTCGTCGAGAGCGATGCGGTAGACGATGCGCACGTCCATGTTGACGATCTGGAAGCTCTGCCGGCGGTCGGCCAGGCTGGCGATGACCTGCGATTTCTCGCTGACGTGGGAGGCGTCCCACAAGCGGTTGGCGCTATCCGGGGCCGGACCTTCGGCGGGCGCGAGCGGCTCGGCTCCGCCGTCGCCGGCGGCGACGCTGGTGGCCAACTCGTGGACCACCCCGTTCTCCACCGCCAACACCCGCCCCAGCGGCCAGGGCAGCCCCAGGTGCAGGCCGGGGCCGAGCACCGCGACCGGCTTGCCGAAGCGCTCGTAGACGCCCCGTGCATCCATGCCGATCTCGCGTACGCCGCTGAGCAGCCAGCCGCTCAGCGACACCACCGCCAGCACCGGCAGGAACGCCCGCCGCATGAAACCGAAGGCCCAGACCTGACGCAGGTCGATGCCGAAGCGCTGGTGCAACTCATGCTGCAGACGCTGCAGGGGACGCGGCGGCCAGCGCAACAGGTCGGCCAGCAGGCTGGTGGCGACCAGGCGCGGTTCGAGGCCGGCACGCTGCGGCGCGAACATCGCCAGGATCGCCCTGCCCAGCAACTCCAGCGCCAGCGCCGCCGGCAACAGGCCGAGCAGTACCGCCAGGCGCGGGGCCCAGGGGTGTCCCTGGCGAGCCAGGAACAGACAGAGGGCGGCCAGCACCAGGGTACCGATCAGCGCCCGCGCCAGTTGCCCGAGGGCCGGGGCTTCCGGCCACTGCGCCGGCCCTTGGCTGGCGAAGCGACGTTCCAGCACCAGCACCGCGAAGGCCAGCAGCAGGCAGATCCCGATGGCGAGGTCGGCCGCTTGCCCGGAACTGGCCGGCGGCAGGTCGAGACGCCAGCCGGCGGCTACCAGGCACAACGCCAGCGCCGCGCTCGCCGCCAGCCACAGCGCAGCGTGCCCGAGCTGGGCCAGGCCGTGGGCGATGGCCTGGCCCAGGCGCTCCAGCAGCCGTTCATAGGCGCTGTCGGCGGCGGCGTCGGGTTCGCCCCGCTGCCAGCGCAGCCAGGCAGGCCGCGCGCTGGCCTCCGCGCCGAGGACCACGCAACGCCAGGCCGCGACCCGGTAGGCCGCGTGCAGACCGGCGAACAGAACCAGCCAGGCCGCGCCGAGGTTGTACAGCAGCGGCGGCCAGAGCGAGTCGGCGGCGAACAGGCCGATGAAGAACCCCAGCACGGCGCAGGCGGCGGCCAATGCGACGCTGGCCGCTGCCCATCGCCACAACTGGCGCAACTGCCGGGGCGCCTGCTGGAAACGCGGCAGCGATTCGGCGGCGACGCCCTCGGCGTCCAGGTCGACTCTCATCTTCACTCCAGGCAAAACTCGAAGGTGCCGGCCAGGCCGGCGCAAACGTCCGCAACTTTATAACAATGCGCGTTAAGAAGTTGTCATGATTTGAAAAACAGTCTGCATCCCCAGGCTCTTGACTGGAAGACGAAAGACTGGGGGCAACACACTTGGCAAGCCCCCGTCCAACCGAAAGGTTCTAAGCAGCCGGGAAAAACCACCGGACATCCGCACAAACGACCATTCGTCGGCAATTTTCATTCGAAACGGATTTCTTATAACCAATCCGCATAGGCCTGCCGGCTCCCCCGCTTCCCCCTCAAAGGCACGCCGCTCCGGGCCTCCACGCGTAGCCAGCAGGACTTTTCGCATAGCCTGACGGTTTTATAACAGCGGCAAAGCGTCAATAATTCGACTATCGACTGTGGTAGCGTCAAAAAAGAATCACATCGATCCTTTGCAGCGTTATCCGGTGCCATGCAGTCCTTATCGAACACCCGCCGGGTCCCCGCCAAGCCCCGGTTCGAGCCACGCGTTGGCGTGGCCGCAGCAAACGTTTGTGCGGATTACCCAGGAGGCTCGCCCATGACCGAATCGACCGCCGGGGCCGGAGTTCACGGCGCAGCGTCCGGACAGGCTGGCGAAAGCCCTGCCGCGCACGCGGAACCATCGCCGGTGACGGATCGTCGATGAGCCGGGGGATGCCATGCGAAGCCTGATCGGGATGACGTTCCTGAACTCCTCCGTGGGCCAGCGCCGGCTGCGCCAGAACGGCATCGTGCTGCGCCTGGGACGGGTAGTCGCGGATCGGCGGCGCGCGGCCCTGCCGCACCGGCAAGGGCGCTGCCTCGACCGCCAGGGCCTGGAAACCCTGCTGCTGTGGCTACAGCGGCACTTCCTCTGCGTGCCCCTGGAACATCTGCTCGAGAGCCCCGCTCCAGCCTGCTTGCGGATCGCCCTGAGCGTCGACGGCAACCCTGCGGAACTGGCCGAGCTGGTCTACCCGCTGCTGGAGCGCTACGAAATGCCAGCGAGCGCCTTCATCGGCGGCGACCCGCGCAGTTGGCGCGAAGCGGTCGCCGACACCCTCTGGCAGGCCGATGCGGCTGCCGCCGAGCCATTGCTGGAACTGCTGGAGCGTTACGGCGGCGCTGCGCTCATGCGGGTGCTCGAACGCACCGGCGACGACCAGCGTCGCAGCCGTAGCCTCGACCTCCTCCTGCGCAAGCTGGAACGCCTCGACCCGGCTTCGCAGCAGGCCTTGCGCGCGGCCTGCACGGCCCCCGCGGCGTACGGCGCGGGCGATTGGGAACGGGTCCGCCGCCTGGAAAACAGCGGCCTGGTTCGCTTCGGCCTGCACGGCCACGACCCGCACCCAGCGACAGGCCTTTGCGCCGAGGACTGTCTCGGCCGCGCCCACCGCCAGCTCCAGCAGCATTGCGCCGCCCCTCTGCCGGTGTTCTGCCAAGCTCGCGCCACGCCCGCCGCGACGCCTGCGCAACCCGGCCTGCGCGCCGCCCTCGGCCGGCTTGGCTACCGCTTCGCCTTCGGCGCGCGCAATGGCCTGGTGGATACCCGTTGCGACCCGCTGGACCTGCCGCGCATCGAGGTGGACGCGGCGATCGCCGCCCGTCCCGGCCGGCTGGCCTGGCGCATCTATCGTGGAGCCCGTCCATGAGCACGGCCTCCAGCCCATTCCCAAGGAGGCGCGACAGGCAGTCGCCCTCCGCCGGAAGACCGCCCGAACCACGGGAAGCGAACGCGCCGTCGCCCGCCACGCCGCAGCGACGCCGCTCTCAGGGATATGGCCAGCCCAGCTGGCCCGGTATCAGCAAGGATCGTCCCATGACTGCAGACACCCCTACCTCTGTCGCTACCATCAACCACCTGCTGCTCGGCGCGCCCTACACCAGCCCGCTGGTGATCCCCGGCGACTGGCTGGTCGACGAACTGGAAGGCGCCGTGGAAGTCGGCGGCTTCACCGACGGCCTGTTCCGCTGGCCGACGCGCAAGCGCAGCGGCCGCCCTTCGCCGATTCTCTGCGGCGACCTGCTGCGCGCGGTACGTACCGAATGCGCCGAGTCGGTGCAGTTCTGGTGGGGTTTCAGTCCGAGCCTGGTGGGGCGCTGGCGCCGCGCCCTCGGCGTGACCCGCCGCAACAATCCCGGCGACCAGGCGGTGGCGCGCGCGCGCGCCGCCCTCGCCCGCTCGCTGGACCGCAAGGCGCCGCCGAAGGCACCGGCCGCCTGGTCCAGCGAAGAGGTCGAGTTCATCCGCCGCCACGGCAGCAAGCGCAGCCTGGCCTGGTGCGCCTACATGCTCGGCCGCAGCTACCAGAGTGTCGCCAGCAAGGCCGAGGAGCTTTCCCCGCACAGCCAGCGCGACCGCAACAATGCGATCTGGAGCAAGTCCGAGGAAGACCTGCTGCGCCAGCACTACCAGCAGCGCGGTTCGCTATGGTGCGCGCAGCAGACCGGCAAGACCCGCGCGGCGGTATTCCACCGGGCCAAGAAGCTCGGCCTGCAACGGCAGCGGCCGAAACACCCGTGAGGCCGGTCGCCGCCCTCTCCCGCCGAAGCGAGAGAGGGCCAGGGGCTCAACCGCGGTAGTAGCGCTGCGCCACGAAGGGCATCTTGCTGACCACCAGGGTCACCGGCTTGCCGCGCACCATCGCCGTCACCTCGCTGCCCAGGCCGGCCAGTTCGTTCGGCACGTAGCCCATGGCCAACGGCGCGTTGAGGCTCGGACCGAAACCGCCGCTGCTGACCTTGCCGATCGCCCGGCCCTGGGCATCGACGATCTCGGCGCCCTCGCGCACCGGCATCCGCCCCTGCGGCAGGAAACCGACGCGCTTGCTGGCAACGCCCTGCGCCTGCTGGGCGAAGATCCGCTCGGCGCCGGGGAACCCGCCAGCGCGCACGCCGTCGGCGCGACGCGCCTTGGAAATGGCCCAGCCGAGGCTGGCTTCGACCGGCGTGGTGGCGCTGTCCATGTCGTGGCCGTAGAGGCACAGGCCGGCTTCCAGGCGCAGCGAGTCGCGCGCGCCGAGGCCGATCGGCGCCACTTCCGGCTCGGCCAGCAGGCGCCGTGCCAGGGCCTCGGCATGGGCGGCGGGCACGGAGATCTCGTAGCCGTCTTCGCCGGTATAGCCGGAGCGGCTGACGTAGCAGTCCTGGCCGAGCAGCTCGACGCGGGCGAACTGCATGAAGGTCATCTGCGCCACCTGCGGCGCCAGGCGCTCCAGCACCCGCACCGCCGCCGGTCCCTGGAGGGCGAGCAAGGCACGCTCCTCGAACAGCGGCTCGACGCTGCAACGGCCCTCCAGGTGACGACGCAGGTGCGCCAGGTCCTGGTGCTTGCAGGCGGCGTTGACCACCAGCAGCAGGCAATCGCCGAGGTTGGCCACCATCAGGTCGTCGAGGATCCCGCCCTGCTCGTCGGTGAACAACGCGTAGCGCTGCTGGCCCACCGGCAGGTCGAGGATGTCCACCGGCACCAGGCTTTCCAACGCCAGCGCCGCATCGGCGCCCACCAGGCGGATCTGGCCCATGTGCGAGACATCGAACAGACCGGCCTGCTCGCGGGTGTGCAGGTGCTCCTTGAGCACCCCGGCCGGGTACTGCACCGGCATGTCGTAGCCGGCGAAGGGCACCATCTTCGCCCCCAGTTCCAGGTGCAGGGCGTGCAGGGGCGTCTTGGCGAGGGTTTCTGCGGTCATGTTTCACTCCATGGCATCCCGGCCTCCTGTCTGCCGGAGAGCCGCGATCGATTGTCGGGAAAGAAAAAAGAAGCGCCGGCGCAGCGGCGCGGTTCAGCATTCGATGATGTTCACGGCGAGGCCGCCGCGCGCGGTTTCCTTGTATTTGCTTTTCATGTCGGCGCCGGTCTGGCGCATGGTGCGGATGACCTTGTCGAGAGAGATGAAGTGCTGGCCGTCGCCGCGCAGGGCCATGCGCGCCGCGTTGATGGCCTTCACCGAAGCCATCGCGTTGCGTTCGATGCAGGGCACCTGGACCAGCCCGCCGACCGGGTCGCAGGTCAGCCCGAGGTTGTGCTCCATGCCGATCTCGGCGGCGTTCTCGACCTGCTGCACGCTACCGCCGAGCACTTCGCAGAGCGCCCCGGCGGCCATCGAGCAGGCCACCCCGACCTCGCCCTGGCAACCGACCTCGGCGCCGGAGATCGAGGCGTTTTCCTTGTAGAGGATGCCGATCGCCGCGGCGGTGAGCAGGAAGCGCACCACGCCGTCGTCGTCGGCCCCGGGGATGAAGCGCGCGTAGTAATGCAGCACCGCCGGAATGATCCCCGCCGCGCCGTTGGTCGGCGCGGTCACCACGCGGCCGCCGCTGGCGTTCTCCTCGTTCACCGCCAGGGCGTAGAGGTTGACCCAGTCGAGCACACTGAGGGCGTCGCGCAGACCGGCCTCCGGCCGCTGGCACAACTGGCGGTGGAGCGCCGCCGCACGGCGCCTGACCTTCAGCCCGCCGGGCATGATGCCCTCGTTGCGGCAGCCGGCCTCGACGCAGTCCTGCATCACCTGCCAGATACGCAGCAGGCCGGCGCGGGTTTCCTCGGCGGGGCGCCAGGCCTTCTCGTTCTCGGCCATCAACTGGCTGATCGACAGGCCTTCGCGGACGCAATGGTCGAGCAGTTGCCGCGCGGTCTTGAAGGGGAACGCCAGCGGCGTGCGGTCCTCGACGATGCGGTCGAGGCCGGCGGCCTCGTCGTCGACCACGAAACCGCCGCCCACCGAGTAGTACTCGCGGCTGCGGACCTGCAGGCCGGCGGCGTCGAAGGCACGGAAGATCATGCCGTTGGGATGGTAGGCCAGCGGCTTGCGGATCAGCGCCAGGTGTTCCTTCTCGACGAAGCGGATCGGCCGCTCGCCGAGCAGGCGCAGCTCGCCGCTGGAACGGATGGCATCGAGCCGGGCGGGAATCGCGGCGGTATCCACCGTGTCCGGCTGCTCGCCCTCCAGGCCGAGCAGTACCGCCTTGTCGCTGCCGTGGCCCTTGCCGGTGGCGCCGAGCGAGCCGTACAGCTCGACCTTGACGCTGGCAGTGGCCTCCAGCAACCCCTCGCGCCTCAGCCCCTCGGCGAAGCGCGCGGCGGCACGCATCGGCCCCACGGTGTGGGAGCTGGACGGCCCGATGCCGATCTTGAACAGATCGAAGACACTCAGGGACATGCTCGTCTCCGCTTGCGGATTGGCCGCCACCACGGCGGCGTTCCTGTTCAATCAGCGTAGACCGGGAAGTGCCGGCAGAATTCGCCGACCTGGTTCCTGACCCGTTCGCCGACCTCGGGATTGTCGATATCGTCGAGGATGTCGCAGATCCAGCCGGCCAGTTCGCGGCACTCGCCCTCGCGGAAACCGCGGGTGGTCACCGCCGGGGTGCCGATGCGGATGCCGGAGGTGACGAACGGGCTCTGCGGATCGTTCGGCACGGCGTTCTTGTTCACCGTGATGTGCGCCGCTCCGAGCGCCGCGTCGGCGGCCTTGCCGGTCAGCCCCTGCTTCACCAGGCTGATCAGCATCAGGTGGTTGTCGGTGCCGCCGGATACCACGTCGTAGCCGCGCCCGACGAACACCTCGGCCATCGCCCGGGCGTTGCGGATCACCTGCGCCTGGTAGTCCTTGAAGCCCGGCTCCAGCGCTTCCTTGAAGCACACCGCCTTGGCCGCGATCACGTGCATCAGCGGGCCGCCCTGGGCGCCGGGGAATACCGCGGAGTTGAGCTTCTTCTCGATCTCCTCGTTGGCGCGCGCCAGGATCAGGCCGCCGCGCGGGCCGCGCAGGGTCTTGTGGGTGGTGGTGGTGACCACGTCGGCGAAGGGGATCGGGTTCGGGTAGAGGCCGGCGGCGACCAGCCCGGCAACGTGGGCCATGTCGACGAACAGCAGCGCGCCGACCTTGTCGGCGATGGCGCGGAAGCGCGGGAAGTCGAGGGTCTTGGAGTAGGCGGAGAAGCCGGCGACGATCATCTTCGGCTTATGCTCCACGGCCAGGCGCTCGACTTCGTCGTAGTCGATCAGCCCGGTAGCGGTGTCCAGGCCGTACTGCACGGCGTTGTACAGCTTGCCGGAGGAGGACACCTTGGCGCCATGGGTGAGATGGCCGCCGTGGGCCAGGCTCATGCCGAGGATGGTGTCGCCGGCGTTGAGCAGCGCCAGGTACACCGCGGCGTTGGCCGAGGAACCGGAATGCGGCTGGACGTTGGCATAGTCGGCGCCGAACAGCTGCCTGGCGCGGTCGATGGCCAGCCGCTCGACCTTGTCGACGTGTTCGCAGCCGCCGTAGTAGCGCTTGCCCGGATAGCCCTCGGCATACTTGTTGGTCAGGCCGCTGCCCTGTGCCTGCATGACTCGCTTGCTGGCGTAGTTCTCCGAGGCGATCAGTTCGATGTGGTCTTCCTGCCGCCGGTCTTCGGCGTCCATCGCGGCGAGCAGTTCGTCGTCGTAGCCCTGGAGCTGGTCGTGCTTGCTGAACATGGCGCTGGCCTCTTGTCGTGTCGGTGTCAGGACGCCCGCTGGCGCGAGCGTGGCCGCGGCGCCGCTACGCAAGCGCGGCGCCGGGAAAGGGGTATCGCCGGAAACGCGAGGACGCCGCCGCTGGCGGCGCCCTCCTCGTCCGTCACTCCTCGCTGTACGCCTCGATGGGCGGGCAGGAGCAGGTCAGGTTGCGGTCGCCGTAGACGTTGTCGACGCGGCCCACCGGCGGCCAGTACTTGGCCTCCACCAGGCTGGCCAGCGGATAGGCGGCCTGCTCGCGGCTGTAGGCATGGTTCCATTCGCCGAGCAGTTCGGCGGCGGTGTGCGGCGCGTTCTTCAGCGGGTTGTCTTCCTTGTCCAGCTCGCCGCGTTCCACCGCGCGGATTTCCTCGCGGATGCGGATCATCGCGTCGCAGAAGCGGTCCAGCTCGGCCTTCGACTCGCTCTCGGTGGGCTCGATCATCAGCGTGCCGGCCACCGGGAAGGACATGGTCGGCGCATGGAAGCCGAAGTCCATCAGGCGCTTGGCCACGTCGTCGACGCTGATCCCGCTGCTGTCCTTGAGTGGACGCAGGTCGAGGATGCATTCGTGGGCGACCAGGCCGTTGCCGCCGGCGTAGAGCACCGGGTAGTGCTCCTCCAGGCGGTGGGCGATGTAGTTGGCATTGAGGATGGCCATTTCCGAGGCGCGCTTGAGGCCTTCGCCGCCCATCATGCGGATGTACATCCAGGTGATCGGCAGGATGCTCGCGCTGCCGTACGGCGCCGCGCTCACCGCGCCTTCCTTGCGCTCGCCGCGAGCGTGGCCGGGGAGGAACGGCGCCAGGTGTGCGCGCACGCCGATCGGGCCGACGCCCGGGCCGCCGCCGCCGTGGGGGATGCAGAAGGTCTTGTGCAGGTTCAGGTGGGAAACGTCGCCACCGAACTTGCCCGGGGCGCACAGGCCGACCATGGCGTTCATGTTGGCGCCGTCGATGTACACCTGGCCGCCGCAGTCGTGGACGATGGCGCAGATCTCGCGGATCGCTTCCTCGAACACGCCATGGGTGGACGGATAGGTGATCATCAGCGCGGCCAGGCGTTCCTTGTGCTCGCTGGCCTTGTTGCGCAGGTCCTCGACGTCGACGTTGCCGCGCGCGTCGCAGGCCACCACCACCACGCGCATGCCGACCATGCTGGCGGTAGCCGGGTTGGTACCGTGGGCGGAGGACGGGATCAGACAGATGTCGCGCTGGCTGTCGCCGCGGCTCTGGTGGTAGGCACGGATCGCCAGCAGGCCGGCGTACTCGCCCTGGGAGCCGGCGTTGGGCTGCAACGACACGGCGTCGTAGCCGGTGGCGGAACAGAGCATCGCCTCCAGTTCGTCGGTGAGCTGGCGGTAGCCTTCGCTCTGCTCGGCCGGGGCGAACGGGTGCAGGTTGCCGAATTCGGCCCAGGTCACCGGGATCATCTCGCTGGCGGCGTTCAGCTTCATGGTGCAGGAGCCCAGCGGGATCATCGTGCGGTCCAGCGCCAGGTCCTTGTCCGCCAGCTTGCGCAGGTAGCGCATCAGCTCGGTTTCCGAATGATGGCGGTTGAAGATCGGGTGGCTGAGGATCGCCGACTGGCGCAGCAGCGCAGCCGGCAGGCGGTCCCCGCTGCTGGCGGCAAGGGCGGCGAAGTCCGGGAGCGCCTGGCCCTCTTCGGCCAGCAGGCCCCAGAGGGTCTCCACATCGGCCTGGCGGACGGTCTCGTCGAGCGACAGGCCGAGACGGCCGGCATCGATCTCGCGCAGGTTGATCCCGGCGGCGCGGGCCTTGGCATGGATCGCCGCGGTACGCGCGCCGGTGGCCAGGCTCAGGGTGTCGAAGAAATGCTTCTGCTCGACGGCCACGCCCAGGCGCTCCAGGCCGGCGGCGAGGATCGCGGTCAGCCGGTGGGTGCGCCGGGCGATGCGCAGCAGGCCCTGCGGGCCGTGGTAGACGGCGAACATGCTGGCGATGTTGGCCAGCAGCACCTGGGCGGTGCAGATATTGCTGGTGGCTTTCTCGCGGCGGATGTGCTGCTCGCGGGTCTGCATGGCCAGGCGGTAGGCCGGCTTGCCGTGGCGGTCGATGGAGACGCCGACCAGGCGTCCCGGCATGTCCCGCTTGAAGGCGTCGCGGGTGGCGAAATAGGCCGCGTGCGGGCCGCCGAAGCCGAGCGGCACGCCGAAGCGCTGGGCGCTGCCGATGGCTACGTCGGCGCCGAACTCGCCCGGCGGGGTCAGCAGGGTCAGCGCCAGCAGGTCGGCGGCCACCGCGACCAGCGCATCGACCGCATGGAAGCGGCTGACCAGTTCGCGATAGTCGACGATCTCGCCGTCGCAGGTGGGGTATTGCAGCAACGCGCCGAAGTAGGCGGAGAAGTCTTCGATGGCGCTCTCGTCGCCGACCACCACCTCGATGCCCAGCGGCTCGGCACGGGTGCGCAGCACGTCGAGGGTCTGCGGGTGGCAATGGCGGGAGGCGAAGAATGCCTGGCTGGTGCGGTTCTTCGACAGGCGCTTGCAGAAGGTCATGGCCTCGGCGGCGGCGGTCGCCTCGTCGAGCATCGAGGCGTTGGCGATCGGCAGGCCGGAGAGGTCGCTGACCAGGGTCTGGAAGTTCAGCAGCGCCTCCAGGCGGCCCTGGGAGATTTCCGGCTGGTACGGCGTGTAGGCGGTGTACCAGGCCGGGTTCTCCAGGAGGTTGCGCAGGATCGGTGCCGGGGTGTGGCAGTTGTAGTAGCCCTGGCCGATGAAGGAACGCAACGCGCGATTGCGCGCGGCGATGGCCTTCAGGCTGGCCAGCGCCTCGGCCTCGCCCATGCCGGCCGGCAGGTCGAGCACGCTGCTGCCCTTGATGCTGTCCGGGATCACGTTGCCGATCAGCGCGTCCAGCGAGTCGTAGCCCAGGCGCTGGAGCATGGCCTGGGTGTCGGCGGCGCGCGGGCCGATATGGCGGGCGATGAATTCGTCGTCGGTGCCCAGGTCGATGGCGCCGAGGTTCAGGTTATCGGTCATGACGGGATCCTCAGGCGTCGGCGTTGGCATTCAGCAGGCGGTCGTAGGCGGCCTGGTCGAGCAGCTTTTCCCAGGCGCCGGCGTCGGCCGGACGGAAGCGGAAGAACCAGGCCTCGCCGAGTGGGTCCTGGTTGACCAGCTCTGGGGCGTCCGGCAGCGCGTCGTTGATCGCTACCACCTCGCCGTCCAGCGGCATCAGGATGTTGCTGGCGGCCTTGACCGACTCCAGCACCGCCACTTCACTGCCGGCGGCGTGTTCGCCGAGTTCCGGCAACTGCACGAATACCACGTCACCGAGGGCGTCCTGGGCGTAGGCGGTGATGCCGACGGTCAGCAGCCCGTCGTCGTCCTGGCGCAGCCATTCGTGGTCGGTGGTAAAGCGCAACTTGCTCATGCTGGATCCTCATTGTCAGCGGGTCGCCCGGTCGGGACGGGACTTTGTTCTGCGGCAGCCCGTAGCAAGCAGGGTGCCAAGCGGCCCCGGCCCTGTCGCCACGGGGCGTGGCCGGGCGCGGGGGAAACCCGGACAGGGCCGCCATGGAACGCTTTCGTTACAGACCCGCCGGACATTTCCCGAACCAGAGCGCAAACGCCTGATAGCAAAGGTTTTTCCGGCAATCGGAACGAATTCGTTCCACTCGTAACCGAAGCGTTACAGCCGATGGCACAGCCCCTGTCGCTGCAAGCTGGCGCGCAGGTGCTCGAGGAACGCGCGGACCTTCCGCGTGTTGCGCCGGTGCCCCGGATAGAGGACATGGATGGAGGGCCCGAACGGCCCCGGGTCGAAGTGGTAGTCGCCGAGCAGGCGCACCAGCCGCCCTTCGCCGAGCAGCGGCGCGATACTCCACTGCGGGCAGAACTGCAGGCCCAGCCCGGCCAGCAGGTGGGCGAGCAGGAAGTCGTAGTTGTCGCTGGCCAGTCGCGGGCGCGGCTGGTCGATACGCTGGCGGGCGCCGTCGCGTTCCATCCACCAGAAGTTCTGGTTCAGCTAAGGGTGCTGGAAGACCAGCCAGGCGTGCCGCTCGAAGTCCTCCGGGCCTTGCGGCGCGGGTTGCCGCGCCAGGTAGGCCGGGCTGGCGCAAAGCACGATCTGGTTCGGCGCCAGCGGCCTCGCCACCAGCCCCGGCAGGTCGATGGGGCCGTCGCGCAGGCCGAGGTCGTAGCCGCCTTCGCTGAGATCGAGGAAGGTTTCGTCGAGGTCCACCCGCAGGCTGATCCTCGGATGCGCCTCGAGGAAGCTGGCGCAGGCCTGCTGGAGGAACGCCGCGGCGAACGACGGCGGCGCGGCGAGGCGCAGTTCGCCGCGCAACTCCGACTCCAGCAGTTCGATCTCCTGCCCCGCCGTGCGCAGTGTTTCCAGGGACTGACGAGCCGCCTCCAGGTAGATCTGCCCGGCCTCGGTCAGCGCCAGGCTGCGGGTGGTGCGCTCGAACAGGCGGGCGCCGAGTTCCGCTTCCAGGTGGGCGACGGCCTTGGTCAGCGCCGAGGGCGTCTTGCCCAGGCGCTCGGCGCCACGGCTGAAGCTACCGGTTTCGGCAGTGGCGACGAACATCGCCAGGGCATTCAATTTGTCCATCGACTCCTTCCGTTCCGGCACAAGTGTTGTGCGCCGCGCCCGGTTCTGCCGGGCCGGCGCTTTGGCTAGTCTCGCCTTGCCCGGGCCACGCTACACAAGACCAAGAAGCAAAGGAAACCACCATGAAGCAACGGATTCCCACCCTCCTCGCCGGCGCCTGCCTGGCCATCCCCCTGCACGCCCTCGGCGCCGCCGACCTGCTGGTGGTCAACGCCAGGATCTTCACCGCCAATCCGCAGCAACCCTTCGCCGAGGCCCTGGCGGTGGAGGACGGGCGGATCCTCGCGGTCGGCGACGAGGCCGGGCTGCGCGCCCTGGCCGATGGCGACAGCCAGGTCGTCGATCTCGGCGGCAAGCGCCTGATGCCCGGCCTGATCGACACCCATTCGCACGCGGTGTTCGGCGGCCTGGAGCTGGCCGGCGCGGACATGGGCAACGAACAGGTCGGCCTCGACGAACTGGAACGGCGCCTGCGCGCCTGGCGCGACAACGGCAAGGCGCGACATGGCGACATGCTCAATGTCAGCGGCATGCATACCGCCTACTGGAGCCAGGTCAAGGACTTCCGCGCGCGCTTCGACCACGGCGAATGGGCCGACCAGCCGCTGGCCTTCATCGGCAGCGACCACCACACCGGCTGGGCCAACGCCGCCATGCTGAAACGCGCCGGCATCGACGCCGCGCGGGTCCGCGCCCTGCCCGAGGAACAGCGCAACACCATCGGCCACGACGCCGACGCCACCCCCAACGGCTTCCTCGCCGATGCCGGTCTCGACGCGGTGCTCGCGGTACTGCCGGCGCCGAGCGCGGAACAGATGCTAGAAGCCGGACGCAGCGCGGTGCGCTACAGCAACTCGCTGGGCCTGACCGCATGGATGGACCCGGCCGCCAATGGCTCGCCGGGCGACGCCCTGTTCAGCCTCAGGCCCGACGAGAACACCGTCGGCGTGCTACCGGTCTACCAGCGGCTGGCCAAGGGCGGCGAACTCAGCGCCCACGTCGCCGCCCTCCTGGTCGCCAACCCACGCAGCCGGCCGGCCGACCTCGAGGTGCTGGACAAGGTGCGCCAGCGCTTCCTCGGCAGCCCCAACCTGACCCTGCCGGGAATCAAGGTGTTCGCCGACGGCGTACCGGAATACCCGGCGCAGACCGCCGCGCTCCTCGAGCCCTACCGCAACAGCAGGAAGACGGGCGAACTGCTGATCGACCCGGCGCACTTCGGCGAACTGGTCAGCGCCGCCGACGCCCGCGGCTGGCTGGTCCACGTCCACGCCATCGGCGACCGCGCGGTGCGCGAGGCGCTGAACGGCATGCAGCAGGCGCGGCGCGACCGCGACAGCGGCATCGCCCATTCGATCACCCACCTGCAACTGGTCAATCCCAAGGAATTCGAGCGCTTCAGGCCGCTCGGCGTGATCGCCTCGATGCAGCTGTACTGGGCCGCCGCCGACGAAACCACGGTGGACCTGATGAAGCCCTACATCAGCGCCTTCGCCTACCGCTACCAGTACCCGGCGCACTCCCTGCTGAGCAAGGGCGCGACCATCGCCGGGGCCAGCGACTGGCCGGTGTCCAGCCTGTCGCCGTGGAAGGCCATCCAGCAGGCGGTGACCCGCAAGGGCCCGCAGGGCGTGCTCAACGCCGGCGAACGCCTGGACCGCCAGACCATGTTCTACGCCTACACCCGCAACGCTGCGCGGACCATCGGCCTGGAGCGCCGGATCGGCAGCCTGGAGCCGGGCAAGCAGGCGGACTTCATCGTCCTCGACCGCGACGTGTTCGAGGTGCCGGAGACGCAACTGGGCGAAACCAAGGTGCTGAAGACCTGGTTCGCCGGCAAGCCGGTGTATTCCAGCGAGGGCTGAGCCCGCTTCAGGCGCGCGGGCCGATGCCGTACTTGCGCAGGCGGTGGGCGATGGCGGTGTGCGAGGTCTGCAGGCGCGCCGCCAACTGGCGGGTCGATGGATAGCTGACGTAGAGCTTCTCCAGCAGGGCTTTCTCGAAGCCCTCCACCGCCTCCTCCAGGCTGCCCACCTCGCCGTCGTTCTGCCGCGCCACGGCGGTGCCGGCGATCTCCAGGTCGCCGATATCCACCAGGCTGCTCTCGCAGATCGCAGCGGCGCGGAAGATCACGTTCTGCAACTGGCGCACGTTGCCCGGCCAGCGGTTGTTCAGCAGCGCCGGGTAGGTGCCCGGCGCCAGCCGGCACACCGGGCGCTGGATCTGCGCACAGGCCTGCTGCATGAAGTGCCGCGCCAGCAGCAGGATGTCGTGGCCGCGCTCGCGCAACGGCGGGACTTCCAGGCTGAGCACGTTGAGGCGGTAGAACAGGTCCTCGCGGAAGCTGCCCTCGGCGACCATCTTCTCCAGGTTGCGGTGGGTGGCGCTGAGGATCCGCACGTCGACCCTCACCTCGCGGTCGCCGCCGACCCGGCGGAAGCTGCCGTCGCTGAGGAAGCGCAGCAGCTTGGCTTGCAGATAGGGGGACATCTCGCCGATCTCGTCGAGGAACACCGTGCCCTGGTGGGCCAGCTCCAGCAGGCCCGGCTTGCCGCCGCGCTGGGCGCCGGTGAAGGCGCCGGGGGCGTAGCCAAACAGCTCGCTTTCGGCCAGGTTCTCCGGCAACGCCGCGCAGTTCAGCGCCAGGAACGGCGAGTTGTGCCGCGCACTCAGGGCGTGACAGCCGCGCGCCACCAGTTCCTTGCCGGTACCGGTCTCGCCGTGGATCAGCAGCGGCGCGTCGAGCGCCGCCACGCGCTGCGCACGGGTCTTCAGGGTGCGGATCGGCTGGGAATCGCCGAGGAGCATCTCGAACCCCTCGGCATGGTCATGGTGCAAGGCCGCCAGGCGCTCGCCGATGCGGTTCGGTTCGTAGAGGGTCAACAGGCCGCCGGCCAGGTGCCGCTCGCCCTCGCCCGGCCCTTCGGTGATCGGCGTGGCATCGAGCAGCAGGGCCTGGCCCATGAAGGTCACTTCGCGCAGCGGCAGGCGGAAGCCCTGCTCGACCAGCGCATCCTCCAGGGTTTCATCGTCGAACAGGCTGGCCAGCCTCTCGCCGGCCGGGTCGCGTCCGCAGCGCTCGCTGAAGGCCGGGTTGGCCAGCAGCACCAGGCCCTTGCCGTCCACCGCCAGCACCGGATCGGCCATCGCCGCCAGCAACGCATCGAGCTGCAAGCGGCGGCGCTGGCCGGGAAGGATGTCGACCACGGTCATCGCCTGCACGCCACGGATGCCCAGCAGCGCTGCGCGCAGTTCCTCCAGCACTTCGGGACTGAGGGTCGGCGCGTCGATGTAGACGTTCGGCGGCACCATTTCCACCGCATCCAGGTTCAGGTTGCGCCCGCCCAGCAGCGCCAGCACCTCCTGGGTGATGCCGACACGGTCGATGAAGGAGACGTGGATGCGCATGCGGGAACCTGGACTGCGGCGACGCTCGCCATAAAGCCGTCGATTGTACGGCCTGGCGCCGCCCAGCCCAAGGGGCCGGCGTCAGGGTACGGGGCGCAGCGTCTCGCTGCGGGTGTGGTGGCTCCAGTCGCCCTCGTCGTCCATCACGGTTTCGGTCACCAGCACTCGGCCCGGCTGCTGCGGGTCGGCCTTGTACAGCACCAGTTCGGCCTCGGCATCGTCCCAGGTGGTGGAGATGTCCGGCAGCACCCGCACCCACTGGCCATCGCGGATTTCCAGCAGCGACGACTTGGTCCAGGTGCTGGTCCACCAGGTACGCAGCAGTTGCAGGCGCTCGCGGCCGCTGTCGTCGAGGTCGCCGAGGACGCTGAGCACCGCGCCGGTGCAACTGCCCAGCGGCTTGGGCGGGACGCGCGCGTCGGCGCTCCAGAGGTCGCAGCGGCAATCCTCGTATTCGTCGCACAAGGCGGCGCTATTCGGCGCGTGGGCCACTACCCAGGCGAAGTCCGCCTCGGTACCGGCGAAGCGGCCGCGAGCCAGCGGGGTGTACCGCGGGTCGACGGCGTAGCGGGTGATCTCGTCGCTCTCGCCGACGAAGCGCCAGGTATCGCCCGGCCCGGCGCGCTCGGCCAGGAGCAGCCCCGGATAGTTGCGCAGGCGTCCGTCGAGGCGTACCTGCTTGACGAAGCGCACCTCGTAGCGGCCTTCCTGGTCGCCCGGCACGATCTGCGGCGCAGCGACGATGCGCTGCTCGAAGTCGGGATGGCGGGCGAAGAAGGCCTGCTTGGCGGAGAGGGTGCGCTCGCGCGTCTGCGCGCGGCCATAGTAGTCCAGGCGCGGCGCATAGACCCCTTCCAGGGCCTTGCCGCTGCGCTGCCCGTGGGCGGCCTGCCAGCGCTGGAACAGGCCGAGGATTTCGCTTTCTGCGGCAGCCTGGACCAGCGCTGGGTACAGGCAGAAGAGCGCGGCGCAGAATACCGGGCGCAAGAGTCGGCGCATCGAGAACATCCTTGTCGTTCGATTGAGGCGAACGCCGATTGTCCCCTATCCGCCGACGCTGGCAAATGGCCCTGGACGATTTTTTCCGATTCCGCAACGCGGTGGGCATTGCGAACACGCTCCGGACAGCCTTCCCCCACCTCCAGGCCGCGGCCCGGCGGATAACCGCAAGCGGCTATCCGCCCCACGCCAGCCAGCCGGCTCAATGCGCCGGCAACAAGGCCTGCAACCCTTCGGCAAGCTCCAGGCTCCACGCCGCGTAGTCGTGACCGCCGGGGAACTCGCGGTAGTGCAGCGGGTAGCCCTTGCCTTGCAGCGCCGCGCGCAGGCTGCGGTTGCTGCCGAGAATGCCGTCCGCCTCGGGCTCCTCGAGCAGGCCGGAACTGAGGAAGAACGCCAGCGGCAAACGCTCGCCAGCGGCGAACTGCCGTACCAGCCACTGCGGCTGCTGCTCGTCCGGCCCCCACCAGAACGAGCCGGACAGGCTCAGCACCTTGCCGAAGCGTTCCGGGTAACGGTAGGCGATGCAGCCCGAGGCCAGCCCGCCGTAGCTGGAACCGGAAAGCACGCGATCGGCAGGCTCCTCGCTCAATGCATAGCGCTGCTGCAACCAGGGCAACAGCTCATGGGCGAGCATGTCGGCGAAGGCCTCGTTGCAGGGCAGCTCGCGGCCCCGACTGCTGGCGTCGACATTGCCGACAATCACCGCCAGGGTCGGGCGGATGCGCCCGGCGGCGATCAGGTTGTCGAGGATGGTCGGGGTCGGTACGTCGCGCGCGTAGTGGTCCTCGTCGAACAGCACCAGCAGCGGATAGCGCTGGCCCTCGGGATCGTAGCCCGGCGGCGTGTAGAGCGTCAGCTGGCGCTGGTTGGCCAGGGCCTGGCTGGTATAGCCGAGGCGCTCCACCTTGCCGCGCGGCACGTCCTTGCGCGGCTGGTCCCAGGTCTCGGCAGGGGCGCCGCCGAGCTGCACCAGCGAGGCCTGCTCGGCCCGCGGCAGCGCGCGGCTGTTGAGCCACGGCGTACGGCTCAGCGGGTCCGGCCGCGCCGCCGCCTGCAACGCCAGGCGCAAGGTGCCGCGATCGGCCTGTTGCAGGTCCGGCAGGTCGGCGCTGAGCTGGTAGGAAACCCGCGCGTCGCGGCGCAGCGGCAGGCTCAGGTAGCGCACGTCGCTGCCGGCCAGGGCCTCGAAGCGGCGGGTGTTGACCTCCGGGGTCGGCCACAGCAGGCGCACGTCGCCGGGACGCTGCTGGCGCCAGAGGAAGGTGACCAGCACACGTTCGGCATCCAGCGGCTCCACCAGCGGCGTGCCCTGCTTCGCCACCTGCTTCCAGAACGCCTTCAGCGCGCCGGGGCGCTTTTCCGCAAGCTCCGCCTGCAGGCGTTGCAGGGTCGGGCTCTGCGGCGCCGGCGAATCAAGCGCCGGGGTCTGCGGGGTGAGGCGCTGGGTGGGGATCAGGGTCAGTGCGGTGTCTTCGTCGGCGCTGAAGGTCAGGCGCAGGCCCTGGCGCTCGCCGGCCTGCAGGCCGAGCGACTGGCGTCCGGCCAGCTCCGTCGCGCGCAACGCCTTGCCGTCGGGCGTGGTGGCGCGCAGGCGGACGCGGCCGCGGTCGACCTCCAGGTCGAGCAACTGCAACTCGCCGGGGGCAAGGTCGAGGTAGCGCTGGCGGCTCTCGCCGGCAGCGATCTCGATGCGGCCATCGGCCAGCGGCACGGGCTGGGCGGCCTGGGCCGGGGTCAGCAGGTTGAGGAAAAGCAACAACGAGGTGGAAACGGCAGACATGGAATCTCCCTTCGAATAGGCGCCGCCATCCGGGCGGCTCACCGGAAGAGACGTACGATCACAGCGGAAATTTGCCGCTGTGATCCAGGCTAGAGCGGTTGCGCCGCGACTGGAGTAGAATCCGCCGCCTCGAAAACCGTCCGAAGGAAAATTCCGATGACCTCCCGTCTGCTGCCCGCCCTGTTGCTCTCGTCCGCATTCGCCGTCCTGGCCGGCTGCTCCACCCCGACCATCGTCACCCTCAACGATGGCCGCGAGATCCAGGCGGTGGATACCCCGCGCTATGATCGTAGTTCCGGCTTCTACGAACTGGAGCAACTGGACGGCAAGCGCACCCGCGTCAACAAGGACCAGGTGCGCAGCATCAAGGACATGTAACCCCCCGGACCCGCCATCCGCGCGGTGGCACACTCCAGGGAAGGAGTCGAACCATGCGATCCGACCTGCACGAGGCCAACCGGCTGTCGTGGAACGCCGCCACCCGGGCGCACAACAGCCACAAGGCCGACCAGGCCGCCTTCTTCCGCAACGGCGGTTCCACGCTCTATCCCGAGGAACTGCAACTGCTCGGCCATCTCGACGGCCTGCGCCTGCTGCATCTGCAATGCAACGCCGGACAGGACAGCCTGAGCCTGGCGCGCCTTGGCGCCCACGTCACCGGGGTCGACATCGCCGACAGCGCCATCGACTTCGCCCGCCAGCTGTCCCGCGACAGCGGCATCGCCGCCGACTTCCAGCGCGACGACATCCTCCGCTGGCTGCCCGTCGCCGCCACCCGTGGCGAACGCTTCGAGCGGGTCTTCGCCTCCTACGGCACGCTGGTCTGGCTCTCCGACCTCAAGCGCTGGGCCGACGGCATCGCCCAGGTACTGGTTCCCGGCGGGCGCTTCGTCCTGGTGGAGTTCCACCCTTTCGCCCTGTACTTCGACCCACACTGGCAACCGGCCTACGACTACTTCAGCCGCGAGCCGATCGCCGAGAGCGGCGTCAGCGACTACGTCGCCGAGTCCGGCGCCAGCCTGGCGCCCTCCGGCTACCGCGCCGGCGTCGAGAACTTCAGCAACCCTCATCCCAGCTACGAGTTCCAGTGGGGCCTGGCCGATGTGATCGGCGCCCTGCTCGGCGCCGGCCTGCAACTCGAACGGCTGGAGGAATATCCCTACGCCAACGGCTGGGCCGGCTTCGACGGCATGCGCGACGGCGGCGGCGGACGCATGCTGCCGCCCGCCGATCGTCCGCGCCTGCCGCTGATGTACGGCCTCAGCGCAAGGAAACCACGATGACCGAAGAACGCCTGCTGCGCCGCGACGAAATCCCCCTGGTCTGGGAGATCGACCGCAGCGAAGTGATCGAACACCTGTATTCCGTCGAGGCCGGCCAACTGGTGCTGCGCCCCGAGTTCTACGACATGCGCGGCTGGCCGGAGGGCGAGGCCGAGCACTACACGCCGATCCTGCTCGACTGCTTCGACCGCGGCGGCTGGTTCCTCGGCCTGTTCGACCAGGGCCGCCTGATCGGCGCGGTAGTCCTCGACCCACGCCGCCTCGGCCCCGAGCGCGACTGGCTGCAACTGAAGTTCCTCCACCTCAGCCACGCCTACCGCCGCCGCGGCCTCGGCGCCCACCTCTTCCACCTCGCCGCCACCCAGGCCCGCCACCTCGGCGCCAGCGCGCTCTACGTTTCGGCTACGCCGTCGCAGAACACGGTGGATTTTTATACGAGACTCGGATGCCGGCTGTGCATGGAACCGGATGAGGAGTTGTATCGGTTGGAGCCGGAGGATGTTCATCTGGTGTTCAATCTATAGTCTGATGCTGAGTCTCGTTGATAATCAGCAGTGCAAATAGACTTCAAGGAATGGAAATGTACAAAGCTCTCGCTTTTCTCCTGTTAAATACATTCATCGCCGTAGTGCATGCGGAGGAAGGCTGGGAGCTTTCAGTTTCGGGACCAGCCCCTGGACAACCTGGACACGTGCCATATCCAGATAGGCGACAACCCTCGCTCGAAGCCGCTTGCGCGGCCAGCGACAGGTACTATATAGATAGCAATCTGAAGGGTGGTCACGTAGTTCTAGGGTACATCAGCAGAAAAACACTTATAGATGCCCGATACAATTCATTTTTTTGCAGCATCAGCATATTCAGAAAGTCTCCGCTAGCAGCTACATCCGGCACTGCTACCTACGGAAATCCTAACTGGTGGGGGGCCTCCGGCACGGCTGTAAACGTTACTCAGGCTCCTCCAACTGGCTGCCCATACAACCTTTTCAATGGCCGGTACGAGTGCCCCACTGACGTCTCCGATCGAAAGAACGCGGGAATCCCCAACGAGAACGGATGCCAAGGCCCCTCATCTTTCCAGGGAAACCCTATAAATGCCAGTATCGGCAATAAACTTCAACGTGAAACCGATATAGATCCGTCGCACTCCCCTCTCCAGTTCGAGAGATACTACAACAGCATTACCGGAATGTGGACGAACACCTTCCAGGAAGGCTTAAAAATAGTAGGCGAAAATATATCCCTATCTCTACCCGATGGTCGCCAGGAACTATTCAGGCTGACTGACGGCGCAATATCGTCCGACGCAACGACGGGTACACTTTCAAAAGACCAAGCAGGCTGGAGGTATGACTATAGGGACGGAACCAGTTCACTTTTCGATGTCCAGGGCCGGCTTATCCAGAGGAAAGTCAGGGGGCAGGTCATCACGATAACCTATCCGAACCTCTCCACCACCAAGGCTAAAGATGGGTTCGGAAACACCCTAACCGTTTCCTGGAACGCAACGAAACAACCCTATCTCGTCGATTACAACGGTTCCCTCAAAGTGGAATATCTATATGACGGGGGCGCCAGGCTGGTTTCGAAGAAAACCACGTCCCAAGGACTCAACCGCACCCGGAAGTATCTCTATGCTGACAGTGGCAACGCCGGGTTAATGGTTGGAATCATCGACGAACAAGGCACGCGTTACGCAACATGGACCTACGACGACCAAGGCCGCGCCATCTCCAGCGAACACGCCAACGGCGCCGAAAAGGTCTCCCTCGCCTACAACGATGACGGCTCCACCACCGTCACCAACGAATACGGCAAGCAGGCCACCTACCGCTTCCAGGTGATCCAGGGCATCAAGCGCATCGTCGCCATCGAAGGCGAGCCCTCGCCCAACTGCCCCAGCAGCAATTCCACCTTCACCTACGATGACCAGGGTCTGCTCACCAGCAAACGCGACAACAACGGCAACCTGACCACCTACCAGTACAACGCCCGTGGCCTGGAGACCTCGCGCACCGAGGCCGCCGGCACTGCGCAGGCGCGCACCATCACAACCGACTGGCACCCGACCCTGTTCCTCCCGGTGCAGGTCAGCGAGCCCGGCCGGATCACCCGCTATCAGTACGACGCCGAGGGACGCAGAACCAGTGAAGGAATCATGGCGAACCAATGAAGACTTCTTTTCGGTATGCGAGACGAACCAGCAGTGACCTTAAACTAAAACAAGCTTACTCCAAAAGAAATTGACATGACGAAACCTCCTCTAGACTCAGAGCCACCTCGCACCTACTCAAGCCTTGTCTTGTGCATAGCTGCCGCTTTTTCGACAATGACATACGCATCTCCCGGCGCAATTCTTGAACCAAAAAAGAAATATAAATTCGCCAACGACACCTTCCTTACCATCATCGAAGAAACATTAACAGAAGTAATACTAAAGATAAACGAAAAACAAGAAAAAATATTCAAGCAATGCACAAGCAAAGCAGTATATAGCTGTACCAAGTTCATCATCACCCATGCAGAAGGCAGTGAGATATTCGGAAAAACCAATGGAGAATACAATAGCCACTCACTAATAAGACACTCCATTAGTCAAAGCTTAAATGCTGCCGGCATCGTAACTATTAACCCACCAGCCCCAGCAGGCTCCCTGGGCACTCAAACAGTATGGACATGCCCCGAAGATTATTGGCCTAGATCTGAGACTATCGCTCCCAAGCAGATCAGGAAAACTTGCGTTATCAAAACACAGCCCGCCAAGAACAAAGGTCCTTCTGATATATCTTGCCCATCGCCGTACGGAGGAAACCCTATAAATTTCGCTATTGGCAATAAATATCAGGAAGAAATAGATCTGCGGGGCGGTAGAGGGAACGCCCTGATCCTCAGCCGAAATTACAACAGTCTTGATGGCTACTGGCGGCACAACTTCTCCATGCGTTTGGACATTGACCTACCGAGGAGTACCATCTATCTCACCAGAGAGACCGGCAGGCTAAATACTTTCAGCCTGAACAACGGAACTATTACGGCAGAAGCAACCGAACTGGGCAGCCTGATCAAGCTAGACAATCGCTGGATATATTCCGCGAAAAACAACGACCAGTTCATTTTCAACGACAGGGGTGCTCTGATACGACAGAACCTACAGTCGGGAGTACAGCGCAGCATCTCCTATAGTCAGAACAAGGTCTTCGTGACAGACAACTTCGGAAATTCTCTTGAACTCACTCAAGACGAGAACAACCAGCCACTTGGTTTCCGATCAAGCTCTGTTGAAGGGCGTTACGACTACAGTACGAGTGGGCAGTTGATCAAGTCCCAAGTCACCTTGAATGGCATGAGCAAAACACGTCTCTATCATTACGAGGACGAGCACAATCCTCGACTACTAACCGGCCTCACCGATGAACGCGGCATACGATTCGCGACTTGGTCCTACGACGATCAAGGCAGAGCTATTTCGAGCGAACATGCCGGCGGCATGGAGAAGATTCAAATCGTCTACAACAATGATGGTTCGACTACCGTTACCAACGAACTGGGCAAAGTGACCCGTTATCGATTCCAAAACCTACAGGGTCTCCAACGTATCATCGCGATAATTGGCGAGCCTTCGGTCGACTGCCCCAGTAGCAACTCATCCTTCACCTATACCAGCCGCGGTCAACTGGCCAGCAAACGCGACAACAACGGCAACCTGACCACCTACCAGTACAACGCCCGTGGCCTGGAGACCTCGCGCACCGAGGCCGCCGGCACTGCGCAGGCGCGCACCATCACAACCGACTGGCACCCGACCCTGTTCCTCCCGGTGCAGGTCAGCGAGCCCGGCCGGATCACCCGCTACCAGTACGACGCCGAGGGACGCAAGACCGGCGAGACCGTCACCACCCGCTGACAAGGACGACACCCATGCGCATCCCCCCATACTTTCCCCGCCTCGGCGCCCTCGCCCTGGCCTGCGCCCTGGTCCTGCCCGCGCAGGCGGCCGAGCGCGCCTGGAGCTACAGCTACAACGCCCTTGGCCTGATCGAGCGCGCCGACGGTCCGCGCACCGATGTGCAGGACGTCACCCTCTATGCCTACGACAGTCGCGGCAACCTGACCCAGGTGACCAACGCCCTCGGCCAGGTCACCCGCCTCGGCGACTATGACGAGCGCGGCAAGCCCGGCAGCATCACCGATGCCAACGGCGTCACCAGCAGCCTCGCCTACACCGGCGTCGACGGCTGGCTGGCCTCCGTCAGCACCGCCGGCAGCACCACCCGCTTCGACTACGACGCGGTCGGCCAGATCACCCGCGTCACCCGTGGCGACGGCAGTTGGCTGAGCTACGAATACGACGACGCACGGCGCCTGGTGGCGATCGGCAACAACCTCGGCGAACGCCTCGAATACGACGTCGACACCAAGGGCAATCGCACCGCCCAGCGCATCAAGGACGCCAGCGGCAGCCTGGTGCGCCAGCAGCAATGGGCCTACGACGAGCTTGGCCGGCTGCTCCGTGCGGTCGGCGCCGGCGGCCAGACACGCAGCTTCGCCTACGACCTCAACGACAATCCGGTCGGCGAAACCAACCCGCGCCAGTTCGCCCACAGCCAGGCCTTCGACGCCCTCGACCGGCTGGTCGGCCAGAGCGATCCTCTCGGCGGCAAGACCCAACTCGCCTACGACGCCCAGGACAACCTCACCGAGGTCAAGGACCCGCGCGGCGTCACCACCCGCTACGAATACGACGGCCTCGGCAACCTGACCCGACTGGTCAGCCCGGACAGCGGCACCACCACCTTCGAGCACGACGCCGCCGGCAACGTCATCCGCCGCACCGACGCTCGCGGTGCGGTCACCGAGTATCGCTACGACGCCCTCAATCGCCTGATCGAGCGCCGCTCGCCGAGCGACCCGAGCCTCGACGTACAGTACCGCTACGACCTCACCGCCGACGGCAACCAGGGCATCGGCCGCCTGGGCGCCATCGAAGGCGCCCGCGACAGCCTGGTGTACCGCTACGACGAGCGCGGCAACCTGGTCGAGCAGGTACGCAGCATCCGCCTCGACCAGCAGACCCTGCTCGACCGCGTGACCTACCGCTACGACGCGGCCAACCAACTGCTGGAGATCGGCTACCCCTCCGGCCTCGCCATCGGCTACCCGCGCAACGCCGGCGGCCAGGTCGCCAGCGTGACCCTGGCAGTAGGCGACAAGGCGCCGAGCACCCTGGTCGGGCAGATCGCCTACCTGCCCTTCGGCCCGCTGCTGCGCCTGACCTGGGGCAACGGCATCACTCTCAGCCGCGAGTACGACCAGGACTACCAACTGCTGCGGCAGAAGGTCGGCCCCTGGCAGAGCGACTACCAGCACGATGCCAATGGCAATATCCAGCAGCACCGCCACAGCCTCTGGGGCACCCTGGACTACCAGTACGACCCGCTGGACCGCCTGACCGAGGAACGCGGCGGCCAGGGCGGGCGCAGCTATGCCTACGACGCGGTCGGCAACCGCACCCAACGCAGCGACAACCCCGCCTCAGGCGGCACCGCCAGCAGCCAGGACTACCAGTACGCGCCCGACAGCAACCGATTGACCGCCATCGGCGCGCAAGCGGTGACCAGCGACGCCGCCGGCAACCTCACCCAGGACCGCGCCGCACGCAAACTGGCCTACGACGCCCAGGGCCGCCTGCAAAGCGTCAGCCTCGACGGCCAGCAGGTCGCCGAATACCGCTACAACGCCCTCGGCCAACGCATCGTCAAGCTCACCCCCGAGAGCATCACCACCTACCTCTACGGCCCCAACGGCCAGTTGCTCGGCGAAGCCGAACACGACGGCAGCGGCCGGAAACTGCGAGCCCAGTACTACCTGTGGCTGGACAGCCTGCCGCTGGCCACCATCGACGCCGACTACGACGCCCAGGGCAAGGTCGGCAACCCAACCCTGCTCTACCTCCATGGCGACCACCTCGACACCCCGCGCCTGGCCACCGACGCCAGCGGCCAGATCGCCTGGCAGTGGCAGTCCGACGCCTTCGGCCGCGGCGAAGCGCTGAGCCAGGGCAGCACCCAGGTCAACCTGCGCTTCCCCGGGCAGTACTACGATGCGGAGAGCGGGCTGCACTACAACTACTTCCGCGACTATGATCCGGAGACTGGGCGGTATGTGGAGAGTGATCCGATTGGTCTAGATGGCGGGCTGAATACTTACGCCTATGTTGGGTCCAATCCGGTAGGGCTGGTTGACCCTAACGGACTGAGTCCTACAGCTACTGCAGGCGCAGGAGCTGGTTTTGTTGTCGGTGGGCCTCCTGGTGCAGTGGTTGGGGGGCTTATTGGTCTTGGGTTGGGCGTCTGGGGAGCAAATGCTGCTTGGGATGCCTATCACGACGAGGCTAGTGAGGGTGGCAGTGCATCAGCTGGCACTAGCCCAGGAACTGCGGCAGAAAAGGCTAGGGAGCGGAAGGAATACAGCCGGATTTGCAAGACTCCCATACCGCCGACAGGGGACCAATGCAAAGACGCTAAGGCTAACTTAGAGAGGCTTCAGCAGTGTTTGGCCTTGCGTGAGAACTTCAGCAAGAAATGGTTTAACGATAATGATGCAGGCCACGTTACAGAGATTAATAACACTAGGCAGGCCATTGAAAATCTGAAGGACTTCCTGCGGAGGGTTTGCGGTGAGCAATGCAACTAATCAAGAGAAAGTTTCTCTACTGCTCGCAGAGTATTCGACTCTTCCCGAGTTCAGCGGGCTGGAGTGCGCAGATGTTAACAGCCTTAGTTTATTCGGGGATAGACCAATCCACATTGCCGCAACGCGCGGTGACATTGATGAAATTCAGCTGATATTGGGTCATGGAGCTGACATCAACTGCAAAGGAGAACATGGATATACAGCCCTGCACGATGCAGTCGAGCAGGGGCATAGCGCAGCTGTCGAATACCTTCTAAATCAGGGTGCAGACCCCGAATCACTAAATGATGATGGAGTCTCGCCTGCCGAACTTGCCAAGCTGCTCGATGAGGGTGAAATCCTTCACTTATTTGAGCGAGGAGCCAGTTAACGTGGGAAAAGGGGACAGATTTATTTTTACTACCATAATCTCAGCAACCGCTCACGCTAAACCATTCAAAGCGAATAACTCGCTAAACCAATCGCCCTTACCGAGGCATCGCGGAGTCCCCCTACGGCGTCTAGAACCTCCTTTTCAGAGCATTAGAGCAGGGAAAATAAATCTGTCCCCTTTATTCCTAAGGGCAGCACCCAGGTCAACCTGCGCTTCCCCGGGCAGTACTACGATGCGGAGAGCGGGCTGCACTACAACTACTTCCGCGACTATGATCCGGAGACTGGGCGGTATGTGGAGAGTGATCCTGTAGAAACTCTAAGAAAGCTAAACAACCCTGAAATGACATTTTTAAATTCTGGCGAGAGCATGCTGCAAGCCACTCCGTATTGGGAACATGGATTCACGCCGAATCATAACTACACATACTCCGATAACAATCCAACTGCAAAAAGCGACAAGCATGGTCTTTCACCAAACCCTACGGACAACTTGATCTACACACCTGACACCAACTGCACATGTACATTAGAGTGCAAGAAAAAATTTACTGGAAATGGAAAGTCTTTCCTTGTGGGAGCTCTATGTAGCAAAGCCACCACCCCGTTCTTTGGGGGAGTAGTATGCAATAGCACAATAGTAATGATCTGCGGAGCATCTTGCAGCCAAGAGTGCAATAGAGCATCAAGCTGCGAAAAAGAAGGAAGCGGCAATGAGTAGCCTCTACAACATAATAGCAGTTCTGTGCGCCATCACACTGGCAGTATTAGAGCTAAAAAGAACAACATTCATAAGAACTTTAAAGAAAGAAGAGCCAAACGCCTGGGAGAAGCTTGGCAGGCCATCAGGGTATTTCTTATCCTATCTAGTAAAAATAGACGGATTCAAGCTTGAGAAATTTATATTCCGAAAGCAATACAATGCCTTGAAAAATAACGAAATCAGAAAAATAGGGAGGCAACTCCTCTACCTGCAATCAACTTTCCTCACCTTAATTATTGCACTCATCGCCTTGATGATTTTACAGTTTACAATAAAAAACTGAGAAAGCTCTAAAGATAATCTTCTGGGAAAGGGCGGAAAAAGGGGACAGATTTATTTTTACTACTATAATTTCAGCAACCGCCCACGCCAAACCACTCAAAGCGAATAACTCGCTAAACCAATCGCCCTTACCTAGGGCATCGCGGAGCCTCCTCACGGTGTCTGCACTGGAGCCTCTCTGCTCAGAGAATTAGAGTAGGGAAAATAAATCTGCCCCCTTTATTCGCTTTGGGTAATTAGCGTTAACGCACATTTCGCGCAATCAAGAGAGCGCGCTCTATCATGTCTTGGGTGATATACGGAACAAACCCTAATCTGTCACCCTGCTCGAAGCTGAATTGATAATTTGCAAGACAGCTAACGTCTCCAGCTATCGCCAAAGCTGCCAAGTGCCGCAACGGCATAGCACCCTTCGAATTTGTTGGCAAAGCTCTATAAGCTGCCAAGCCTTTTTCTATATCTTGAGCAGAAGCCCAAGATATAGCACTTTGAGAAAGTCTAACGATATCATCCAGTGAGAAATCGACTATTTTCTCCGGCACGTCACTACTCACAATAATCGGCACATAATTACTGGCCTCACCCAAAACGAATGCAACTACCGCCGTAAAATTCTTCGTAGAAACAGATGGCATTAATGAAACCCTAAAATGATCAGAGCGCTTCCCTATAGTCGGAATAATCTGAATCTGGACTTCACCAATGTCCATTAGGCAAAAATAATCCCCAGCCTCATCTTTGTCGCATCTCCAGCCAAGCCCTTCTAGAGCTGACAATATCTCTATTTCTTTCACTACTTAGCACCTGGAAAATTCATGACCTCAACCGGAATTCCATTGGGATAGCCTTGCTCTGAGAAAAGGGGACAGATTTATTTTTCCTACTCTAATTTTGACTAGTGTTTATATTTCTCATTCCCACTGCATACCACTGCCGATCTTACCACACTGAACCACGTGAAGCGGATAGCTCAGTAAAACCACTCGCCTCTGCCTAGGCCTCGCGGAGCCTCCTTACGGCGTCTGCACTGGAGCCTCCCTGCTCAGAGAATTAGAGTAGGGAAAATAAATCTGTCCTCTTTATGCTCGCAAAGGAAACCCCAACTCATAAGCTGGGGTTTTTGCTTGTAACTTCAGGAAAGGCTCGGCGGATGTGCTCTGTCAGATCAATGATATCTTCATAGGCAATCGGCCCGAATTCCGGCTCGTATTTAGCCATATATTGATTAGGGGCTAAATCTAACGCACGAGCAAGATCCCAGACTTCTAATAAGCGGCTCGGCACTATGCCCCAATTTTTTCCAGGAAGATCAACCCTCTTATGCTCATCAAGAACCCACTTAACTCTCCCCTGATAGCTTTCTATAGCCACTCGCAGGCGCGAAATTATGGCGGGATCTTCCTGTATGAATCTAAACCAAACCCTAGGAGAATGTGAGGACTGATCTTTAATCACCCACTCCCCACGCTCTTTATTGACAAATTGGCTATTTACACATTTTCGCCATTCAGTTTCACCGAGAGCCTCGATTAACTCAAGCAAGGAGCTACTTTCTCTTTTGATTTCAGGAGTATTCATCGCAACCCCTGCAACTTATCAGAAATAGTGACCCCATCAGGATTCATGCCTTTTATATGCTGTTCCCAGTCGCCTTTAGGTATTGGCTGAGATGACAGCCGAGGGTCATACACGTACCGCCCATCTGTATAGACTTGGTGATAAGCTTGCCCTGGGACTTCATTAAAACCAAGCCAGCGACAACCGCTCGATAGCTAGAACGCAACATCCGATGTCCTGCGAGTTCCCTTCAATACCCACCGCATAGCTAAACGACATGGGCGTGTTGAGGGGGGATTAGTCCAAAAGTAGGAATGCTAATCCAAACAGGGACAGGAGGGAATGGCACTTTGCCTTCATTGCGTCGTCCTGGCTGTGCGGACGTTTCAGGATCGATGCGATGTCGTCATTTTCGTAATGGGAAGGACCTATCGGTCTCCAGGCAGCGCTCGGCCGGGTTCTGGTGAGCTGATTATTTGCGCTCGTGGCCCGGCAGAAAGAAGCCCCGCCAAGGCGGGGCTGCTTTGACGCAGACTCGAATTCACTTCACCGGCAGGTCCTTGCCCCACAGGCGCACCGCCTTGATCCCTTCCGCGCCGCCTTCGAAGACGAAGGTCTGGCGGATGCCGGCCTTGGCCGGGACGGTGACGTCGTCGGGGTTGGCGAGAGCGACCAGGGCGTTGGAGTAGCCATCGTTGTCGATCACCAGCAGCGCGCCGGTCTGGGTCAGGTTGATCAGGCGCACGGTGGCGTCGCTGTCGTTCTTGAAGCCGAGGGTGACGGCCAGTTGCTGGTCGCGCGGCTCGGTCTTGAGCACTTCGACCTGGCCGATCTCGGCGAAGCCGGCGTTGTCGGAGACCACCTTGGCGCCATCGGCGCCCTGGGCCGACTGGCGGCCGCTGGTGATGCCCTCGCTGACCCCGCCGAGGAGGTTCTTGCCGGTCTCGATGGCCGAGGACACCGCGGCCTTGGCCGCATCCTTGACCGAGCTGCCCTCCTCCGCGGCCACGGCGCTGCCGGCGGCCAGGGGCAGGAGCAGTCCCAATGCGGCGATCCTTGCGTTCATTCGTCCATCCTCTGGTGGTGTGGGAGGCAGCCAGACTAACAGCCGTCTAGCGGCCGTTCCAGTGGCGCGCCCGGCGCTTGCGCCACCAGATGTAGACACCGGTCAGCGACAGCCCGGCGATGGCCAGGCCGAGGGCGGCGATGGCGATGCGTCCCGGCAGGCCGGCGATGCGCCCGCCGTGGATCGGGTACTGCAAGCGGTAGAAACGCTCTCCCCAACTGCCCTGCCCGGCGACTTCCTGGCCGAGCAGGCGGCCGTCGCTGCCGTGGAAGAACAGCCAGGACTTGCCCATGGGGTCGTCGTGGTCGCCGAAGCCGGCGCCGAAGAAGTTGTATTCGAAGCTGTAGTACAGCTCGCCGATCGGCTCGGCGATGCCCAGCCGCGCCGCTTCGGCGCTGGCCAACTGGAAGGTGCGGTCGTAGTCCAGGCGGGTTTCCCCCAGTTGCTCCCTGGGCAGCCGCCCGCGCGCCTCGTAGACGCTCGGTTCGATCGGCGAGAACAGCGATACCAGCGGCTTGAACACCTGGCTCGGCAGGTTCAGGGCGACGCTGCTCAGCGCCACCGGCGCCAGCAGCAGCCAGAGCCAGAGGCCGCCGGCGCGATGCAGGTCGAAGTTGAAGCGGTAGGCGTTGCCGCGCTTGATCTTCCAGGCGGTCGCCCACTTGCTCCAGAACGGCCGGCCGCGCGGCAGGGTCAGCCAGGCGCCGACGAAGCAGTCGAGGAACCAGAACATCGCCACCCCGCCCATCAGGTACAGGCCCCAGTTCCCCGGCAGGGTCAGGTTGTGGTGGAACTCCAGGACCCAGGGAACCAGGTTCGCCGGCTGGAAGCAGCAGGCCGCCCAGAGGCGCTTGCCGACTTCCTCGCCGCTGACCGGGTCGAGGTAGAACACGTCGTGCTCGACCTTGGCGCCGGCCTCGCGCGGCACGGTGGCGAGCAACGCCGGATGCCCGCCCGCCTCGGGGTACTCCATGTACCACACCAGTTGTCGCGGATAGCGTGACTCGACGCGTTGCACCAGGCTGCCCGGGGAAAGGCGCTCGCCGCCCTCGCCCACGGCGTAGAAGCCGGGGTTCAGCCATTCGTCGATTTCATGATGGAAGGCCAGCAGGCTGCCGGTGAGACCGGCGAGGAAAAGGAACAGCGCGGTAGCCAGACCGACATAGCGGTGCAGCAGGACCAGGACGGGGCGCATGGGGGCTCCAGGTAACCAGGGTACGGCCGGCGACGCCGGCGAATGCCCGGCGCGTACGTTGCGCGCCGGGCTGCTTGGCCGGTACCGCGGCGCTGGCGCCGGGGCCCGGGTGGACGGTCAGAACTGGTAGTTCACCGTCGCGGTGACGTTGCGCTTCTCGCCGAAGTAGCAGAAGTCCAGGCTGTAGCAGGACGCCACGTAGTCCTTGTCCAGCAGGTTGTTGGCATTGAGGCTGACGTCCAGGCCTTTCAGGCCGAGCTTGCCGAGGTCGTAGCCGATCCGCGCGTCGACCAGGGTGTAGTCCGGCACCCGCAAGGTGTTTTCCTTGTCCGCCCAGGTCTCGCCGACGTAGCGCGCGCCGCCGCCGATGCTCAGACCGCTGAGCGGGCCGGCGTCGAAGGCATAGTCGGCCCACAGCGAAGCCATGTGCTTGGGCGCCTGGTTCGGCGTATGGCCCTGGTTGCCGTCCAGCGACTTGGTGTAGGTGATGTCGGTGTAGGTGTAGCTGCCGAGCAGCTTCAGGTTGTCGCTGAGCTGGGTATGGGCCTCCAGTTCGAGCCCCTGGGAGCGCACTTCGCCGACCGAGGTGTAGAAGTTGTCCTGGGGCTCCTTGGAGGCGACGTTTTCCTGGGTGATATGGAACAGCGAGGCGGTGTAGAAGCTGTTGCTGCCCGGCGCCTGGAACTTCAGGCCGAGTTCCCACTGCTTGCCCTCGGTGGGCGCCAGGGGCGTGCCGGAGGCGTCGGAATAGGCGTTCGGGTTGAACGACTCGGAGTAGCTGACGTAGGGCGCCAGGCCGTTGTCGAACAGGTACAGCGCGCCGATCCGCCCGGTGAATTTCTCCCAGTCGTCGTCGGCCTTGCTGCCGGTGCTGCGGTTCTTGTCGGTGACGCTGACCCAGTCCTGGCGCAGGCCGAGCGAGAAGCGCCACTGGTCGACGTCGATCAGGTCCTGGAGGTAGACGCCGGTCTGCTCCAGGCGGCGGGTGTGGTTGTCGTCCGGGAAATAGCTGATGGCGTCGTCGCCGTAGACCGGGTTGAACGCGTCCAGCGCCGAGGCCGAGCCGGAACGCCAGTCGACCACGGTTCGCCGGCGCTGATAGTCGAGGCCGGTGAGCAGGGTGTGGCGCGCCGCGCCGGTGGCGAATTCGGCCTGCAGCATGTTGTCGACGATATACGCCTGCAGGTGCTCGCGGGCGCCGCTGAAGTAGCGGTTCAGCTTGTTCGGCTCGCTGGCGCTCCAGCCGTAGGCGTAGACCTGCGACAGGTCGACGTCGGAGTCCAGGTAGCGGAAGTTCTGCCGCGCCGACCAGACGTCGTCGATGCGGTGCTCCAGCTGGTAGCCGAACATCCGCTGGGTGCGGTCGAAGTCGTCCTTGCTCGGCTCGCCATCGAAGAACTCGCGGGAGATGTGCCGGCCGTTGTGGTGCGACAGGGTGCCGTCGGCCGGTACGCCGCCGTGGTAGCCCCCGTTGGGATCGTGTTGCAGGTAGCCTTGCAGGGTCAGGGTGGTGTCGTCGCTGAAGTCGATGGCCAGGGTCGGGGCGATGGCGTAGCGCTCCTCCTTGACGTGATCGAACTGGGTGTCCGAGCCCTTGCCGAGACCGACCAGGCGGTAGGCGATGCGCTTCTCCTCGTCGAGCGGCCCGCTGAAATCGAAGCCCATCTCCTTCTGGCCCATGTTGCCGATGCTGCCGGTGATCTGGCGGTAGTCCTCGTACAACGGCTTCTTGCTGGTCAGCGCCACCAGGCCGCCCGGCAGGCTACGGCCGTAGAGCACCGAGGACGGGCCCTTGAGCACATCGATGCGTTCGAGGAAGTACGGGTCGACCTGCATCGAGCTGAAGGTACCGCTGTCGCCCATGGCCTTGAGACCGTCGAGGTAGATGTTGTCCACGCTGTTGTCGGCGAAGCCGCGCATCACCACGTAGTCGTAGCGGTTGGAGGCGCCGACCTGGCCGGTGAAGATGCCGGGGGTATAGCGCATCGCCTGCTGCACGGTCTTGGAGGCGGTGTCGTCGATCTGCTCGCGGGTGATCACCGAGACGGTCTGGCTGGTTTCCAGCAGCGGCTTGCTGGTCTTGGTGGCGATCTGGCTATGGGTGGCCAGGTAGCCATCGGTGCTGCCCAGGTTGTTGCCGAGGGCGAAGACCTCCACCGCCTGCATGTTCAGCACATCGCCGTCCTTTGCCGGCGCCTCGCGCAAGACGAAGCTGCCGTCGCCCTGGTCTTCCGCTTCCAGCGGGGTGTCGGCGAGCAGCCGGGCCAGGCCCTGCTGCACGGTGAAACTGCCGCGCAACCCCTGGGAGCTGTAGCCACCGGTCTGCGCCGGAGTGGCCGAGAGGGTGATGCCGGCTTCGCGGGCGAAGCGGTTGAGCACGTCGCCCAACTGTCCGGCGGGGATCGCATAGGGCCGCGCCTGTTCCGCCGCCGCTTCGGCGGCCGAGGCGCAGAGCGGCGCCGCGCCGGCCGCCATGGCCAACGACAGCAGGGCCGCGCGCACCGAACGGCTCAGGCGCGAGGCGCGGGGGAAATCGAGGGACGACGGGGCATTGCGGAGGACGACGGCGGTGGCGGTCATGAACGGGATCCGTTGGAGTCGTTGAAGGGTGTTCAATCGGTAAAGCCGGACCAGTCGCGGAAAGCCGACAAAAATAATGAAAATAATTTTCAGTGCGTTTCGCTCCGGACGAAAGCAAGCGTCCACGCGGCCGCCGGCGCGACTCAGGCGGCGACCACCCTCACCCACCAGCGGGTATGTCGCTGCAGGCGCACCGGCAGGGTCCGCGCGAGCACCTGCAGCAGCTTGTCGGTGTCGTCCAGGCGGTAGACCCCGGACAGACGCAGGTCGGCGACCTCCGCGGCGCAGCCGAGGTAGCCGTTGCGGTAGCGGCCGACCTCGGCGAGGAAGTCGGCCAGGCGCATGTCGCGGGTGACGATCAGGCCATCGGCCCAGGCCACGGCGTCCATCTGCGGCCGTTCGAGGCGCCGCACGCCGTCGGCGGCGATCCGATAGCTCTGCCCCGCCTCGGCCACCGGACGCGCGCCGAAGGCATCGATGCGCACCGAACCCTCGCTGACGCTGAGACAGGTGGCGGCATCTTGCAGGCGTACGTTGAAACGGGTGCCGAGGGCCTCGAACAGCCCTTGCGCGGTACGTACCCGCAGCGGCCTGTGCGTGGGCGATTGCGTATCGGCGCCGCTGGCGAGGAAGATCTCGCCGCGGGCGAGGAGGATCAGGCGCTGGCCGGCGTCGTAGCGCACGTCGACCGCGCTGTCGGTGTTCAGTTGCAGGCGGGTGCCGTCGACCAGCTCGATACTGCGCCGCTCGCCGGTGGCGGTGCTGTAGTCGGCGCTCAGGCGCTGCCAGGGCAGGCTATCGCGACCGACCCAGGCCACGGCGCCGCCGGCCACCAGCAGCGACAGCAGTTTCAGCGCCTGGCGCCGCTGCAGGCGCTGTGCGCTGCTGTCCAGGGTGCCGTAGGCGACCCCGCCGGGCAGCGCCTTGAAGCGTCCGTGCAGTTCTTCGTTGAGCGCGCTGACCTGCTGCCAGGCCCGCTCGTGCTCGCCGTGCTCCGCGCGCCAGGCCGCGCAGGCGCGCTGCAGGTGATCGTCGCCCGGCTGCGAGCGCAGGCGGACCAGCCAGTGGATGGCCTGCCTGACCACCGCTTCGTCGACCCTACCGCGCGTCCCGTCCACGGCTCCGCTCATTCGCCGTAGCGCAGCAGGTAGCAGTGGTACAGCGCCTCGGCCACGTAGCGCTCGACGCTACGCTGGGAAACCCCCATGCGTTCGGCGATCTGCCGGTGGCTGAGGTCTTCGCACTGGGCCAGGAGGAAGGCGGTGCGGACCTTCGGCTTGAGCCCGTCGAGCATCCGCGAGATTTCCTCCAGCAGTTCCAGCACCAGTTCCCGCGCCTCGGGCGACGGCGCCTGTGCCTCGGGCAGGTGGGCGATGCTTTCGAGGTAGGCGCGCTGCAGTTCCTCGCGACGCCAGTGGTCGATCACCAGGCCGCGGGCGATGGTCCGCAGGAACGCGCGCGGCATGCCGATCTCGCGCAGTTCGCGCTTGAGCAGGATGCGCAGGAAGGTGTCCTGGGCCAGGTCCGCCGCGTCCGCCGCGCAGCCCAGCTTGCCGCGCAACCAGTTCTGCAACCAGCCATGGTGCTCGCTGTACAGCGCATGCATGGCGCGATGGTGGGCGCTGAGAAGGATCGGGGCGGACATGGGAAAGTTGGGGCGACACATGAATGATAATGAATCGCATTGTCGAGAAGCCGCGGCCTTTTTGCAATAGCACCCGCCGGCCGGCGCCCTACTCGGCCGCCGCGCCTTCGCGCAGGCAGGCCAGCAGGTCTTCGCTGGCGCGGTCGCGATGCGGTTCGTCGCGCCAGCACATGCCCACCGCGCCCTCGCCGGGAATCTCCAGCGCCAGCCTGGCCACCAGGCCGAGCCCGGCGAGGTGCTCGACCACCCGCGCCGAGCCGATGGATAGCATGTCGCTGCCACGCAACAATTCGATGTTGGCCAGCATCGACGATGACTCCAGGCGGTAGGCCGGCGGCTGCCGGCCGCCCTGGGTCAGGGCCATGTCGAGCTTGCTGCGGATCGGCGAGCCGGGCGGCCAGACGATCCAGTCGTAGCGCCGCACGTCTTCCCAGTCCAGCGCGGCGGCCTGGGCCAGCGGGTGACCGGGCCGCGCCATCACCACGATCGCCTCGCTGTAGAGCACCTCGCAGCGCAGGCTGGCGCGCGGCGCATAGTTGTCCAGGCGCCCCACCACCACATCGAGCTGGCGTTTCTCCAGCCGTTCGAGAAGGCCGTTCATGGTGCCTTCGAGCAGTTCCACCTGGGCCCCGGGGTAGCGTCCGAGGAACGCCCGCAATGCGCGCGGCACCAGGCTCGGCGCGGAGGCCGGCGACGTGCCGAGGAGCACCCGGCTGCCGCTGCCGCTGCGCATCGCCTCGAGGTTCTGCCGCGCCCGCTCCATCTCGGTGAGCACGCGCTGGGCGTGGTTGAACAGGGTCATGCCGTAGGGCGTCGGGCGCAGGCCGCGGGCGTGGCGCTCGAACAGCGGCGCGCCGACGTCCTCCTCCAGTTCCTTGAGCCACTTCGACAGGCCCGGTTGGGTGGTGTGTGCGGCCCGGGCGGTGCCGCTGAGGTTGCCGGTCTCCATCAGGCTGACCAGCAGTTGCAGGTGTTGCAGGCGCAGGCGGCGGGTCCAGTCCATCGCAAGCCATCCTCGAATACGTATAGGTCGATGTCTAAATATCATTATTCGGTTATGCCTTCACCTCGAATAATGACTACCAGACCGAGGCGGCCCCGCCTCCTCCCGCCGGAGATTCATCGGTATGCATAACGACAATTCCACCGAGAAGCGCGCCGACTTCTATCGACGCATCCGCCAGCAGCACCTCACCCCGCTCTGGGAAGCCCTGCACAGCCTGGTCCCGGCGCAACCCGCCGGCGGCTGCCAGGCGGCGCTGTGGCGCTATCGCGAACTGCGCCCGTTCCTGCTCGAGGCAGGCGACCTGATCAGCGCCGAGGAAGCGGTGCGCCGCGTGCTGGTGCTGGAGAACCCGGACCTTCCCGGCCAGTCGGCGATCACCCCGAGCCTCTACGCCGGCCTGCAACTGATCCTGCCGGGCGAGATCGCCCCCAGCCACCGGCACACCCAGTCGGCCCTGCGCTTCGTCGTCGAGGGCTACGGCGCCTACACCTCGGTGGACGGCGAACGCACCCGCATGGAGCCGGGCGACTTCATCATCACTCCGTCCTGGACCTGGCACGACCACGGCAACCGCCCCGCCGCGGAAGGCGGCGAGCCGGTGGTCTGGCTGGACGGCCTGGACATCCCGATGCTGCGTTTCTTCGGCGCCACCTTCGCCGAAAACCATGATGAACCGGTACAGCCGTTGCGACGTGGCGAAGGCGACAGCCTCGCCCGCTACGGCAGCAACATGCTGCCGCTGCGCCATCAGCCGACGACGCCGACCTCGCCGCTGTTCAGCTACCCCTACGCGCGCAGCCGCGAGGCCCTCGAGCGCCTGGCGCGCCTCGAACGGCCCGATCCCTGGGAAGGCCACAAGCTGCGCTACGTCAACCCGGCCACCGGCGGCTGGGCCATGCCGACCATCGCCACCTGCCTGCAACTGCTGCCGGCCGGCTTCCTCGGCCAACCCGCGCGCAGCACCGACGCCAGCGTCTATTCGGTGGTGGAAGGCAGCGGCGTGGCGCAGATCGGCGGCCGGCGCTTCGCCTTCGAGGCCAAGGATCTGTTCGTCGTGCCCTCCTGGGCCGAGCTGCGCCTGGAAGCCGGCGCCACCGACTGCGTGCTGTTCAGTTTCTCCGACCGTCCTGTGCAGCAGGCGCTCGGCATCCTCCGCGAATCCCGCGAACCCCTCGCCCACTGAAGGACCCGTCCCATGAGCCATCTCTTCGCGCCCGAAGCGCCCGTCAGCCTCACCATCCATGGCAGCGACCAGACCTTCCCGGTGCGGCGGGTCTACTGCGTCGGCCGCAACTACGCCGCCCACGCCCGGGAAATGGGCTTCGATCCCGAGCGCGAGCCGCCGTTCTTCTTCTGCAAGCCGGCCGACGCGGTGGTCCCGGTCGCCGCCGGCAGCACCCTGGAGCTGGCCTACCCGAGCCAGACCGGCAACTACCACTACGAGATCGAACTGGTGGCGGCGATCGGCAAGGGCGGCTGCGACATCCCCCTGGAGCAGGCCGAGGAACACGTCTGGGGCTACGCGGTGGGCCTGGACATGACCCGCCGCGACCTGCAGATGCGCATGCGCGAGATGGGCCGGCCCTGGGAGATCGGCAAGGCCTTCGACCGCTCGGCGCCGATCGGCCCGCTCTACCCTGCCAGCCAGGTCGGCCATCCGCGCCACGCCGCCATCAGCCTCCAGGTCGACGGCGAGGATCGCCAGCGCAGCGACATCGACCAGTTGATCTGGTCGGTGGCGGAAACCGTCAGCTACCTGTCGCGCTTCTTCGAGCTGCGCCCCGGCGACCTGGTCTTCACCGGCACCCCGGAAGGCGTCGGCGCGGTCGAGCGCGGCGAGCGGATGCTCGGCGCCATCGACGGCCTCGGCGAACTCAGCGTCCGCGTGGTCTGACCCACCGCCCGCGCACGGCGCGGGCCCACCCTGCCCTTCATCCGGGCTGTCGCCACGGCGACGGCCGAGGAACGCTCATGCCTACGCCCGACAAGACCAACAAGATCGACGTCCAGGCCTTCATCGATGCGCAGGCGGTTTCCGCCTTCCAGTTGCGAGTCCTGTCGCTGTGCTTCCTGATCGTCGCCATGGACGGATTCGACACCGCCGCCATCGGCTTCATCGCCCCGGCCCTGGCCCACGACTGGCAACTGAGCCCGGCGCAACTCAGCCCGATCCTCGGCGCCGCGCTGGCCGGCCTGGCCCTCGGCGCCTTCGCCGCCGGCCCGCTGGCCGACCGTTTCGGACGCAAGAGCGTGCTCCTGCTCTCGGTGCTGTTCTTCGGCGGCTGGAGTCTCGCCTCGGCCTACGCCGGTTCGGTGGAAACCCTGGCCCTGCTGCGCTTTCTCACCGGCCTCGGCCTGGGCGGGGCGATGCCCAACGCGATCACCCTGACCTCCGAATACTGCCCGCGCCGGCACCGCGCGCTGATGGTCACCGCGATGTTCTGCGGCTTCACCCTCGGCTCGGCGCTGGGCGGCCTGCTCGCCGCGCGGATGGTCCCGGCGCTGGGCTGGGAAAGCGTGCTGCTGCTCGGCGGCGGCCTGCCCCTGGCGAGCCTGCCGCTGCTCTGGGCATGCCTGCCGGAGTCGGTGCGCTTCCTCGCCCGCCGCGCACCGGACGCGGCGCGCCTGCGGCGCATCCTCGAACGCCTGGGGCGCCTGCCCGACGGCTGGGCCGGGCGCCTCGAACTGCCCGCCGACGAGTCCGACGGCACCTCGCCCCTGCGGCAGATCCTCGGCGCCGAGCTGCGCGGCGGCACCCTGCTGCTCTGGGCCACCTTTTTCATGGGCCTGCTGATCATCTACCTGCTGACCAACTGGCTGCCGACGCTGATCGGCGGCACCGGCTTCAGTCTCGGCGAGGCGGCGACGATCAGCGCCATGTTCCAGCTCGGCGGCACCCTCGGCGCACTCCTCCTGGGCAGCGCCATGGATCGCTTCGACGCGCACCGGGTGCTGAGCCTGGCCTACGTCGGCGGCGCCCTGTTCATCCTCGGCATCGCCAGCCTCTACCACAGCTTCGCCCTGCTGGCGCTGTGCGTCGCCGGCGTCGGTTTCTGCATCAGCGGCTCGCAGGTCGGCGCCAACGCCCTGGCCGCCGATTTCTATCCGACCCGCAGCCGCGCCACCGGGGTCAGCTGGGCCCTCGGCCTGGGCCGCATCGGCTCGATCGTCGGCTCCCTCAGCGGCGGCGCCCTGCTCGGCCTGGGCCTGGGCTTCAGCGGCATCCTCGCCCTGCTGGTGATCCCGGCGCTGCTCGCCGCCGTGGCCGTGCATCGCCTGGGCCGGCGCCGGGCCAGGCCTTCTTCCGTCACTCTCTGAACAGGACTTCCCATGCAGCTCTACAGCTTCTTCAACAGCTCCACGTCCTATCGGGTGCGTATCGCATTGGCCCTGAAAGGTCTGGATTACCAGGTAGTGCCGGTCAACCTGCGGCAGGGCGAGCAACTGCGCCCGGCCGACCGCCAGCGCAACCCGATGGGCGCGCTGCCGACCCTGGTCGACGCCGACGGCCGCCGGTTCAGCCAGTCGCTGGCGATCATCGACTACCTCGACGCCGTGCAGCCCGAACCGCGCCTGATCCCTCTCGACCCACTGCATCGCGCCCAGGCGCTGGAACTGGCCCTGCTGGTGGCCTGCGACATCCATCCGCTGAACAACGTGCGGGTGCTCAAGTACCTGACCCAGGTCCTCGGCATAGACGCCGAGGACCGCCAGCGCTGGTACGCGCACTGGGTCGCCGAGGGCCTGGCGGCGGCGGAGACCCTGCTGAACCGACACCGTCGCGGCGCCTTCTTCGCCGGCGCCGCAGCGGGCATCGTCGAGTGCTGCCTGGTGCCGCAACTGGCCAACGCCCGGCGCATGGGCTGTGACCTGGCGCCCTACCCGGCGTTGCTGGAACTGGAGGGGCGCTGCCTGGCGCTCGAAGCCTTCCAGCGCGCCAGCCCCGAGCGCCAGCCCGACTACCTGCCGGACTGACGCGCTGCCCCGTGGAAAACAACAACAAGAAGGACACGCCCATGACCACCCGCACCCGGGCCAGCCTGCTGGCCCTGCCCCTGCTGCTGCCCTCGTTCCAGGCTATCGCCGCGCTGCCGGGGATGAACCTCGGCCAGACCTCCTTCCTCGACGGCAAGGCCCTGCCCGGCACGCTGTTCCAGCAGTTCGTGAATATCTACGAGGCCGACGACTTCATGGACGCCAACGGTCACCGGCGCCCGCTCGACAATCGCCTGCGCACCCTGCTCGCCACCAGCCACTTCGCCCACATCAGCCAGCACCAGCTGTTCGGCGCCTACTACGGCGCGGAAATCCTCGTCCCGGTGCTGCTCGCCGATCCCGACTTCGAACCCCACGCTGGCAGCGCCAACGGCCTCGGCAACCTGATCGTCAGTCCGTTCATCCTGCAATGGCCGCAGACCGAGCTGTTCGGCCGGCCCTACTGGCAGCGCCTGAACCTCGCCTTCCAGTTACCCACCGGGCGCTATGACAGGCATCGGGCGATCAATCCCGGCAGCAACCACTGGAGTTTCAACCCGCACTACGCGCTGACCTGGGAATTCGCCGAAGGCTGGGAAGCCAGCGCTCGCCTGCAGTACCTGTTGCCGGGCAAGAATCGCGACCCGGCGCCGCCGTTGGCCGACGACTACCTGCAACCGGGCCAGGCGTTCCACGCCAACTACTCGGTATCGCTGGCGCTGGATGCGCATTGGCGGCTCGGGTTGTCCGGCTACAGCCTGCGACAGATCACCGACGAGCGGGTCGACGGGCACGACCGCCCGGACTCCCGCGAGCGGGTCGATGCCATCGGCCCGGCGCTGATGTTCGGCTGGGGCAAGTCACGGCTGTTCCTCAACGCCTATCACGAATACGGCGCACGCAACCGCAGCGAGGGCAGCCGGCTGATCCTGCGCTACTCGCAGGTCTTCTGAGCGTCGCCTTCCGGGACGATCGGCAAGCGCTCCAGGGTGCGGAACACCGAGCTGCGCCGCCAGCGCAGGTCCGTCGGTTCCGAGGCCAGGGCGAAACGGCGACGCACCAGGCCGCGCAATGCGCATTGCAATTCGAGCCGGGCCAGGTACGCGCCCAGGCAGTAGTGCGGACCATGGGCGAACGCCACGTGCTGCTTGGCGTTCGCTCGCTGCAATTGCAGACGGTCGGGGGCGGCGAACATCTCCGGGTCGCGGTTCGCCGCGAGGAAGCTCAGCCAGACCTTCTCTCCAGGCGGAATCCGCTGGCCGCCGATCTCCACCTCCTCCAGGGTGCAACGCACGCCGCCGCGCACCGCGCCGTCGAAGCGCAGCAGTTCCTCCACCGCGTTCGCCGCCAGCTCCGGGCACCGCCGCAGCAGGTCGAGCTGGTCGGGATGGGTGAGCAGCGCCAGCGTAGCGTTGCCGACCATGCTGATGGTGGTTTCGAACGCGGCCATGAACACCATGGCATAGGCCGCTACCAGGTCCTCGAGGCCCAGTCCGGCCTCCAGCATCGCGGCGCCGTCGAGGATGCTCGGCGCCGCGCCGGGCGGCGGGCGCGAAGAGCCATCGCTCCAGCCGCGCGCCTGGCGTTGCAGGTAGTCGCTGAAGGCCGCCGCGCTGCGGTTGATCTGCCCGGCATCGCCGTGGCTGGCGGCGAGATCGAGCCCGGCGGCCAGGTCGCGGCCCCAGGGCAGCAGTTGCCCGGTATCTTCGCGGGGAAAGCCGAACAGCTCGGCGGCCACCCGGATCGTCAGCGGTTCGGCGAAGTCCCTGAGCAGATCGGGCTCGCGGCGCTCCAGCAAGCTGTCGAGGAGCTCTTCCACCAGCGCCTCGATGCACGCCTCCCAGCGGCGCACGGCGTCGGGGCCGAAGGCCGGAGCGAACAGCCTGCGCAGGCGGGTGTGCCGCGGCGCGTCATTGAACAGCATGAAGTTGTCGTAGAAGCGCGCCAGCGGTTGCAATTGCTGGTGGCCGAACCAGCTGGCGCCGCCCTGGCGGACGCCGGCGGCGCCAAGGCGAGCGGGGTCGGCGGAGAAACGGCGGTCGCGCAGGCACGCCGAGACATCGGCATAGCGACTGATCCACCAGATCGAGGCCTGGTCGCGGCAGACCGGCGCACGGGAGCGGATCAGCCGCAACAGCGGATAGGGATCGGCGACGAAGTCGGGATGGTAGGTGTGGATGTCGAAACCGTCGCTCCGCGGGGCCAGCGCCGGACGCTGAGCGTCATGGCGCGGCTGCGCGCTGCCTTCCTCGCTGAATGCGTCGTCCATGGCCCTCGCTCCGCTGGGTTGGCGTAACGCAGGGAGTATAGATGGCCGGCGGCTCGGCGCCGGCCCGGAGGATCAACGCGGACCGAGGATCTCCGCCAACTGGTCCGGCTGCGGCGCGCCCTGTTGCTGCTGCATGCGCCCCTCGGCATTGAGATAGAAGATCGCCGGGGTCGCCGCGGCGCCCATCGACTCCATCAGTTCCATGTTGCCGGCGAGCTGCTTGCGCACCGCCGCCGGGATCTTCGCCAGCGGCTTCAGGGTGCTGGCCTTGCCCGCCTGCTCATGGTCGTGCAGGGCCTTCTGCGGGTCCTTGCTGGCCAGCAGCGCAGCGGACTTGGCTTCGCTGTCCTCGCGGATGATGCCGACCATGATATGCCGCAACTGCACCTTGCCGGCGTCCACCCAGGGCCGCGCCTGCTCCCAGAACATGGTGCAGTACGGGCAGTTCGGGTCGCTGAACAGGTAGACCACGCGCGGCGCGTCGGCACGGCCATCGGCGATCCAGGCGCTCTGCTCCATCTTCTGCCACATTTCCTTGGCCAGCGGCGCATACACCAGGCGCTCCAGCGGTTCGCGGCTGAGGTCCTTGCCCTGGGCGTCGAACAGGTGGCCGGTGAGTACGTGCTTGCCGTCGGGCGTCAGGTACAGTGCCATGCCCTGGTTCTGGTATTCGGCGGCGTAGCCGCGCAGGCCATCCGGGGCGTCGAAGCTGCCGAGGATGCGGGCGCCCTTCTCCTGGACCATGCGGATCGGCGCCGGCAGCTCCTCCGCCGCCGTGGCCAGGCCGGCGTTGAGGAGGGTCAGGCCCAGGCCAAGGGTGATCAGGTTGCGCGGCAGTCTCATTCGGAACTCCTGGTTGCGGGGGCGGCAGCGGCCGGCTCGAAGGCTTCGAGGTAGCGCGCCAGGCTGCCGCGGGACAATTCGCCGAGATGGCTGCCCAGCAGGCGGCCCTCGGCGGTGTAGAAAACGGTGGTGGGCAAGGCGACCGAGCCGACCTGCTGGCCAAGCTGCCCGCCGTTGTCGAACAGCAGGTTGTCCAGGCGCAGGTTCTCGCCCTGGAGAAAATGGCGCACGGTCTCGGCGCTCTCGCCCTGGTTGGCGAAGAGGAACACCACGTCGGGATTCTCCGCCTGCGCCTGTTGCAGCACCGGCATCTCACGCCGACACGGCGGGCACCAACTGGCCCAGAGGTTGATCACCAGCGGGCGGCCCCGGAAATCGGCCAGTTGCACCGACTCGCCGGCGGCGTTGCGCAGGCTCAGTTCGGGCAGACGCGTACCGCGCTCGTAGATGCCCAGGCCCAGGCTGCCAAGCAGCCAGAACGCCAGTCCGAGGCTGGCGCCGACACCCAGCGAGCGACGTAGCGCCGGTCGCCGCCAGGCCCAGAACAGCGCGCCGAGCACGGCGGCGAGCAGGCCTGGCCAGGCGAGGAAACCGCCATCGCGGATATCCAGCATCTGTGCGAAGTCGCCACGGTACTGCGGCCAGTAGCGCACCACGAAGGCCAGGCGCGCCACCAGCAGGCCGAGCAACAACAGGTTGAACAGCACCGGCTCGGCGTTGCGCCCGCCGCCGCGCGCCGCCAGCCAACCACCGAGCAGCGCGGCGCCGAGGGCGAGGAACAGCAGCAGGTGTTGCAGCGAGACCACCAGCGGCCCCAGGGAAAAACTCAGCATCAGCCGCGCTCCCGGGTCGCCTGCCAATGGGCGAGGAAGCCGCCGGCGTCGACTTCGCCGGTCAACCGGCGCGCGCGGCGCTCCTCGCCTTCCGGGCCGATCCAGATCAGGCTCGGCGGGCCGGGTACCTGGTAGCGGCGCAGCAGCTCGCGACTGGCGGCGTTGTCCGCGGTCACGTCGAGCCGCAGCAGGCGCACGCCCTGCAGGGCGGCGAGCACATCGGGTTTGGCGAACACCTGTTTCTCCATGATCCGGCAGGACACGCACCAGTCAGCGTAGTAGTCGAGCAGCACCCATTGTCCCTCGGCCTTGGCCGCAGCCAACTGACGGTCCAGCTCGGCCGGCTGGCTCACCGTGAGGAACGCCTCGTGCGCGCTGGCCGTCGGCGTAGCGCCCCGGTTCGCCGCCGCATACACCTGTAGCGGACGCCAGGGGTCGTCGGCCCCGGCCGCGGCGCCCAGCAGCATCGCCGCGCCCCAGAGACCGAAGATGCAGCCCGCCGCGCCGAACAGCACCGCGTACCGTGCCAGGCCTCGCGCCGTGTGCAGCGCGGCGTAGGCCAGGACCAGCAGCAACGCGCCGCCAAGGCCGATCCACAGCGCCTCGCCGAGCAGCGGACGCAGGAGTATCCAGGCGGTGCCGAGGAAAAGGAAGCCGAACACGCCCTTGACCAGGTTCATCCAGGGACCGGGCTTGGGCAGGAAGCGGCTGCCGACCGTCACCAGCAGCAACAGCGGCATGCCGATGCCGAGGCCCAGGCTGAACAGCACCAGGCCACCATGCAGGGCATTGCCGGTCTGCGCGATATAGAGCAAGGTGCCGGCCAGCGGCGCGGTCATGCACGGCCCCACCAGCAGCCCGGACAACGCGCCGAGCGCGGCCGCGCCGGCCAGGCTGCCGCCCTTGCGGCCGCGACTGAGACCGTCGAGGCGGTCGCGCAGGGCCGCCGGCAGTTGCAGTTCGAAGAAGCCGAACATCGGCAGCGCGAGGAACACGAACAGCGCGGCGAAGCTGCCCAGCAGCCACGGCTGTTGCAGCCAGGCCTGCAGGTTGCCGCCAAGCAGCGCCGCGACCACCCCGAGTCCGGCGTAGACCAGCGCCATGCTCAGCACGTAGCTACCGGCCAGCAGTAGGCCGCGACGAGGGCCGGCGCCGCTGCCGACCACCAGCCCGGCGAGGATCGGCAGCATCGGCAGCGAACAGGGAGCGAACGCCAGCAGCAGGCCGAGGCCGAAGAACAGCAACAGGCTCCAGGCCAGGTTGCCGGCCTGCAGGCTGCCGGCCAGGCCCTGGTCCTCGGCGACTTCGCCGCTCGTCCCGGCGACGGCGGCGGCAGGGCCGGTACCGCCCAGGTCGAGCGCCTGGCTCTGCGGCGGATAGCACAGGCCGGCGTCGGCGCAGCCCTGCCAGCCCAGGCGCAGTTGTCCGGCGGCGGCCGCCGGCAGGGTCAGTTCCAGGCTCTGGCGATAGACCTGCGACTCGCCGAAGAACTCGTCGCTGTGGCTTTCGCCCGGCGGCAGCTGCGGCTGCAAGGCCGGGTCGAGTCCGTCGAAGCGCAGGCGCTTCTGGTACAGGTAGTAGCCCGGCGCGATCTGCCAGCGCAGTTGCACCTGGCCGTCGTCGAGGCGCTCCCAGGTGAAGCGGAAGGCTTTCTCCACCGGCAGGAAATCCGTCTGCGTCGCGCCGCGCGGCGCGAACAGGTCGTCGCCCGGTTGCGCCTGGGACAGGCCCGGCAGCAGGAACATCAGGAGCAGGATCAACACACGCATGGATAACGCCTTCTACGATGAACTCGGCGGCAGCATGGCCAGCGACGATTAACAGGCCGTTAACGCGGCCACGGGAAAACCCCGGCGACGCGCCGGGCGGGGCATAATCCTGGCTTAATTCGCCCGCTTCAGACTCCTATCCCTTTAACCAGCGATACCGCCATGCATGTACTGCTCACCGAAGACGACGACCTGATCGCCAGCGGCATCGTCGCCGGCCTCAACGCCCAGGGCCTGACCGTGGACCGGGTGGCCAGCGCCGCCGATACCCAGGCGCTGCTCCAGGTGGCGCGCTTCGACGTGCTGGTCCTCGATCTCGGCCTGCCCGACGAGGACGGCCTGCGCCTGCTGCAACGCCTGCGCCAGCAGGGCGTCGACCTGCCGGTGCTGGTGCTGACCGCGCGCGACGCGGTGACCGACCGGGTCGCCGGGTTGCAAGCCGGCGCCGACGACTACCTGCTCAAGCCCTTCGACCTGCGCGAACTCGGCGCCCGCCTGCATACCTTGCAACGGCGCTCCGCCGGGCGCTGCGTCAACGTCATCGAACACGGTCGCCTCAGCTACGATCCGAGCACCCGCGAAACCTGGCTCGACGGTCGCCCCGTGGAGCTGTCGCGACGCGAACAGGCGCTGTTGCAGGCATTGCTCAACAACCGCGGGCGGATCCTCAGCGGCGAGCAGCTCAAGGACAGCGTCTATGGCTTCGGCGACGAGGTCGAGAGCAACGCCCTCAACGTCCACATCCATCACCTGCGGCGCAAGCTCGGCAACGCCATCGTGCAGACCGTGCGCGGCCTCGGCTACCGCCTCGGGCCGGCGCGCGGCGACGGAGACGACGCATGAGCCTGCGCCTGCGCCTGACCCTGATCCTCGGCTCGGCCTTCATCCTGCTCTGGTCGCTGGCCGCGGCCTGGATGCTCTGCGACCTGCGCGGGCAGATGATGCGCTCCTTCGACCAACGCCTGGCGGCCTCGGCGCGGATGGTTGCCGGCCTGCTCCAGCAGTTGCCGCAGCCGCAGCCGGCGGACGGCCAGACCACGCGCCTGAGCGCGGAGCAACTGGGGATTCCCAACGGCATGGCCTGCCAGGTCAGCTCACTGCGCGGCGAAGTCCTGGCGCAGAGCCATGCCACTCCGGAGCGGGCGCTGGACAGCACCGCCAGCGGCTTCCGCGACCAGGAAATCAACGGTGTGCTGTGGCGCAGCTTCACCGTGCAGGCCGGCGACCTGCGGGTCAGCACCGCCGACCGCCTGGAAGAGCGCGACGTGCTGCAACGCTCGGTGGTGGTGGCCGCCGCGGTGCCGGTGACGGTCGCCCTGCTCGGCAGCCTGGCCCTGCTCTGGCTCGGCGCCGGCCAGGGCCTGGCGCCGCTCAAGCGGATTCGCGACGCCCTCACCCGGCGCGGCGCCGACTCGCTGGAGCCACTGGAGCTGGCGGCCCTGCCGAGCGAACTGAAGCCGCTGGTGGAAACCCAGAACCAGTTGTTCCAGCGCATCGCCCAGGCCATCGAACGCGAGCGACGCCTGACCGGCGATGCCGCCCACGAGCTGCGCAGCCCGCTGACCGCGATCAAGACCCACCTGCAGGTCGCGCGCATGACCGAGGGCGCCGCCGCCGAGCAGGCCCTGGCCCACGCCGAGGAAGGCGCCGACCGTCTACACCGGACGCTGGACCAGTTGTTGCTGCTGGCGCGGGTGGAAGGCAGCCTGTCGTTCGACGACGGCGTGCAGTGCAGCGCCGAGGACGCCGCCCGGGTGGCCATGCACGACGCCGGTCACGGCGATGAGCGGATGTTCGAACTGAAGCTGGCCGACGGCTTGTCCGAGGCGCCGCTGGAAGTCCCCTCGGTGCTGGCCATCGCCGCGCTGCGCAACCTGCTGGACAACGCCCTGCGCCACACCGCCGCCGGCACCCGGGTGGAGCTGGCGGTGGAAACCGCGCAAGGCTGCGCGCGCTTCCACGTCCGCGACCACGGCCCGGGCATCGCCGAAGCCGACCTGCCGCACCTCACCCGGCGCTTCTGGCGCCACGGCAAGAGCGGCGGCAGCGGACTCGGCCTGGCCATCGTCCAGGCCATCGTGCAACGCTGCCAATGCCGGCTGGACTTCGACAGCCGCGCGGACGGCCTGCGGGTGACGCTGGAAATGCCGCTGCGCGAGTGATGCGCGGGCCCACCCGCCAACCGGCCCCCGTAGGGCGAATAGCCGCCCGCGGCTATCCGCCGGACCGAGGCCCAGGCATCGGCGGATAACGCCGTTGGCGTTATCCGCCCTCCCCCCGCGCCGACCTGCTTCCGCCGGACCGCGTCTCCGTCCTGCGGACGCCAGGCCACGAGGGTCAGATTCCCTGTCCCAGCAGCACGCCGTTGACCTTCTGTCCGTACAGGTTGACGCCGTCGTTGGCATGGAACTTCTGCCGCGTCTTCTCCACCGAACCCTCCACCAGGCGCGGGTCCTGCGGGCGCTCGTGGCTGTTCATGAAGGCGGCGACGTCCCAGGCGTCGCGGTCGCTGAGGGTACCGGGCTTGCCCAACGGCATGTTGTACTTGATGAAGGAAGCCGCGGTGTTGATGCGGTGCATGCCCGCGCCCCAGTTGAACGACTGCGCGCCCCACAGCGGTGGGAACACCGTCTGCCCCAGAGCCATCTGGCCCTGGCCGTCGGCGCCGTGGCAGATCGCGCACTGCGCGGCATAGACCTTGGCGCCGCGCTCGATGCTGTAGCCGCCTTCCGGCGGGGCCACATCCGGATAGCCGCGTCCGGGCAGGCTGCCCCCGGTCGGCGCCTGGCTCGCCAGCCAATAGGCGTAGACGGTCAGGGCCTTGATCTCCGGGCTGTCGGCCGCCGGCACCTTGCCGTTCATGCTGAACTGGAAACAGCCCTGCAGGCGCTCGGCGAACGTATTGACCTTGTTGTTCTTGGCGCGGAACGCCGGATAGACCGGGTAGGCCGCCCACTGCGGCGCGGAGTTGGCCCGGCGGCCCTGGTCGAGATGGCAGTTGACGCAGTTGAGCTGGTTGCCGACCAGATGCGGCGCGTTCTTCCGGGTTTCCACGAACAACGCCTGGCCCTGGCGGACCATTTCGCCGAAGGCGTTGTCCGGGAGGCTGCTTTCCGCCGGCGGCTGGAACGGCTCCGAGGGCGCCGTTGCCGCGTGGACGGGAGCGACCAGCAGGCCGGCGACGACCAGGGAAAGGATCGACGGCATGTTCATGGCTGGCCTCCTGCCTGACCGAGGGTGGCGAAGAACTGGCTGACGCTGCGGATCTCCTCTTCGCTGAGGGATTTGGCGATATGTCCCATCAGATCGTTCGGGTCGTTGCGGCGAGTGCCAAGCTGCCAGGCGCGCAACTGGTTGCTCAGGTACATCTCGCCCTGCCCCTGCAACGGCGGGAAGGCCTCCCCCACGCCGCTGCCGGCCGGACCGTGACAGGTCACGCACTCGGGAATGTTGCGCTCCCAGGCGCCACGCACCGCCAGGGTCTCGCCGGGGCTGCGCGGGGTGGCCACGCGCGACAGCTCCACCGGCTTGGGCGCCGGCATTGCCGCGAGGGTATTGGCGAGCGCCTGGATCTCGTCGTCGCCGAGAGCATCGGCTATGCCCTTCATCACCGGGTGCTCGCGACTGCCGCCCTGCTTGAGGTCGTGCAGCTGCTTGCTCAGGTAGGCGGCGGGAAGGCCCGCCAGGCGCGGAAAGCCGGCGGCGGCCAGGCCCATGCCATCGGCGCCGTGGCAGGTGACGCAGGCCGCGGCGGCCGGGTTGGCGCCGCCCTGGGTATAGAGTTTCTGGCCGTCGACGGCGGCCTGGGCCGTCGCCGCCAGCAAGGTGGTCAATGAAAACAGCAGTCGGTGTGCAACCGGCATGGCAGGGTTCCTCTCTGGCTTATTGTTTTTAGTTCTAAGTTTAGAACCAAAAAACCTATCGCCGAAAGACCCTACCGCACGCAGGTCTACATCATTTTCCCTACAGGCCCCGGATCACGCCCCTTTCAGCCCCGCGACGATTTCGCAAGAGCGCAGCCGATGGGCGTGCTCGTAGAAGTCGCTGGTGAAGATAAGCTCGTCGGCGCCGGTCTGCTCCAGGAGGATCTCCAGGCGCGCGCGAACCTTCTCCGGACCGCCGATCACCGCCAGGCCGAAGAAGCTGCCGACCGCATCCTGCTCGTGGGGCAGCCACAACGGCGCCATGCTTTCCACCGGCGGCTTCTGTTTCAGGCTCTCGCCGCGGATCAGCGCCAGCACGCGCTGGAAGGCGGTAGTGGCGAGGAACTCGGCCTCTTCGTCGGTAGGTGCGGCGATCAGCGGCACGCCGATCATCGCGTAGGGTTTGTCGAGTACCGCCGAGGGCTGGAAGTTGCTGCGGTAGATGCGCAGCGCCTCGTGCAGGTAACGCGGTGCAAAATGCGAAGCGAAGGCATAGGGCAAGCCTTTCTGCGCCGCCAGGTGGGCGCTGAACAGGCTCGAACCGAGTAGCCAGATCGGCACCTGGGTACCCTCGCCCGGCACCGCCAGCAGGCTCTGCTGGGAACGGCGCGGGCCGAGCAGCATTTCCAGCTCGGCGACCTGCTCGGGGAAGTCGTCGCCGTTGCCCAGGCGATCGCGACGCAAGGCGCGCATGGTCGCCTGGTCGGCGCCCGGGGCGCGGCCAAGGCCGAGGTCGATGCGGCCCGGGTAGAGCGTCTCCAGGGTGCCGAAGTTTTCCGCCACCACCAACGGTGCATGGTTCGGCAGCATCACCCCACCCGAGCCGACGCGGATCCGCGAGGTGCCACCAGCGATATGGCCGATCAGCAACGCGGTGGCGGAGCTGGCGATGCCATCCATGTTGTGGTGCTCGGCCAGCCAGAAACGGTTGAAGCCCAGGCGCTCCACATGGCGCGCCAGGTCCAGGGAGTTGTGCAGGGCTTCGGCCACGCTGCCGCCGGTGCGCACCGGCACCAGGTCGAGCATGGACAGGGGAATATCAGCAAGCGTTGTCATGAAAGCTCCAATCGGCAGCGGGCGATGGCCAGGGCGCGAGACACGCGCGGAAGGACCTCGCCCGGGGTTTGGATCAATTCTATATCACGCGTTATAGTTTTTGCCCACGGAGAATCCATGGGCTTTTTCCAGTCAAGGCGCGCTGTGGCGTCAGGCGGCCTCGACCGCCAGCAGGGAATCCCAGGCCGCCATCGCGCAGCGGCCGATGGCCAGCAACTGCTGGCGGCTGGCGCCGTCGCGGGCCTGGATCGACAGGCCCTGGAGCACGCTGCTGTAGAAACTGGTGAGCGCGTCGAGATCGGCTCCGGCCGGCACGTCGCCGTCAGCCACGCCTCGTGCGAAACGCTCGCGCAGCAGGCGCGCGGCGCGCCGCCGGTGATCGCGCAGGTAGTCTTCGACGCCTTTGTTGGCCGGCGAGAAATTGGTCGTGCTGAGGTCGACCAGGCAACCGCGCGGCTTGCCTTCCGTGGTGTAGCTGACGGCGGCGCTTTCCAGCAGCGCGGCGATCGACTCGCGCGCCGTCGGCAGGGCGAAGGCGCCCTTGGAAAGCTGGCACTCCTGGCTCAGGTAGAGTTCCACCGCCGAACGGAACAGCGCCTCCTTGGAACCATAGGCGGCATACATGCTCGGCGCGCAGATGCCACCCATGGCCTCCTTCAGCGCGGCCATGGTCGCGCCTTCGTAACCGGCCTCCCAGAACACGTCGAGCGCCCGGCGCAATGCCTGTTCACGATCGAAGCCGCAGGGGCGTCCACGCTTGGCCATGGGAATTCCTGAGAAAAAAACACGTCATATGGTAACACCGGCGAACAGTCGCAAGGCTGGAGGGGGTCGCTTGATCCATCACCGCGCTCGATATACACCATGCAGGCTTTTTACTTCTGCCGGTTCTCCCGCTGGGCAAACATGCTCTCCAAGGGCAGACGCCCACCCTTCCTCAGGAGAACCGATCATGTCCAGCTTCAGCGCCCTCGCCAGCTACTTCGCCGCTTCCGCGTTCTACAGCAATGCAGTGACCCCTACTCGCCCGGTTCAGGCCAGCGCGCCCGCATCGACCAGCGAGAAGAAATGAGCCCAAGGAGGCATCCATGCTCTCAGCCCGCTCCCGCAAGGCCCCGACCTATGGCGTCACCTATGTGAGCCTCGAGGATTGCACCCTGCACTTCGAGACCGAGTACATCATCGAGCGCCGCGACGGCAGCCTCGCGCACATGCCGATGCGCACGCCGGTCAGTGAGCGCGAAGCCCTGCAACGCCTGATCGAAAGCTGCATCGACGACTGATACCTCCAGTGCCCGTGTGCCGCTCTCAGGAGCGGCCAGCGGCGTTTTCCCAATCCGCCACCAGCGTCCGCAGTCGCGCGTCGCGCAGTTCGAAGAGTTCCAGCAGCCCCAGTGCCCGGATCGCCGGCAGCAGGGCGCGCAGGTCTTCTTCAGCCTGCCGCCGTTGCGCCGCGGGCAGTTCCTCCTCAAGCAGCAGCCGGGCGTTGGCGATGAACGCACCGACGCTGCCCTTGCGTATCTCCACGCCGCCCAGGCGGATGCGGTCCTGTCGGTCGGGAAGGATATCTTCGGCTTTCATGGCGTGCTCCAGGCAAGAATGATGAGCCGCCAGGCTACATCCGCAGTCGAATGGCCTATTATCCATCCCAAGCCAATCATCGTCGCTTTTCCGCCAAATGCTTCCGGAACCCCTGCCCGTCCCGCTCTTCGCCCTGCGCATCGACCGCGCAGCCAGCCGCACGGCCTCCCACCGCCATGCCTGCGGCCAGCTCTACTGCCTGGAGCGCGGCCTTCTGGTGGTCGAGGACGAGCATGGCCGCCAGGCCCTGCCTCCGCGCCAGATCGCCTGGATCCCACCGGGTCACCCACACTCGGCGCACTCCCACGGCAGCCTGGCGGGCTGGAGCGCCTACCTCGCCGCCGAACACTGCCGCGACCTGCCCCGGCACCCCGGCGTGCTCGCCTGCTCGGCTTTCGTGGCGCTGATCGTCGAACGCGCCACCCGCTGGCCGACCGGCTCCGCCTGGAACACCGAACGCGAGAACCTGCTGCGCGTGCTGCTGGACGAACTGCGCCACGCCGTGCCCCAGCGGACCCGCCTGCCCTATCCGGGGGATTCGCGCCTGCGCAGGATCGCCGAGGCATTGCTGGCCAACCCCGGCGATCCGCGGCCGGCGGCCGAATGGGCACGCTGGGCGGGCCTCAGCAGCCGTAGCCTGAGCCGGCTGTTCGGCGCCGAGACCGGCATGAGCTTCGCGCAATGGCGGCAACTGGCGCGACTGCACGCGGCCGTCGAACGGCTGGCAGCGGGCCAGGCGGTCGGCGAGATCGCCTGGTCGCTCGGCTACGAAAGCCCGAGCAGCTTCGCCAGTGCCTTCCGCGCAGTATTCGGCGAGACGCCGTCCGGCTATTCCAGTCGCGCCAACGAAGCGCTAGCCTGAACCTTCCGCGCCACGAGCCTTTCCCCATGAGCCACGCCAATACGCCCCGCGACTGGGTTCGACGCGCCCCGCAACACGGTGCGGTGGAACGCATCGAGGCTTACTTCGCCGGCCACGGCTACGATCCGCATCGCCACGACACCTATGCCATCGGCCAGACCCTGGCCGGGGTGCAGAGCTTCCGCTATCGCCGCAGCCAGCGCCACAGCCTGCCGGGCGGCTGCCTGGTGCTGCATCCCGACGAGCTGCACGACGGCGAGGCCGGCAGCCAGGAAGGGTTCCGCTACCGGATGCTCTACGTCGAGCCGGCGCTGATCCAGCAGGCCCTCGGCGGCCGGCCGCTGCCGTTCGTGCGCGGGGGCTTGTCCGACGACCCGCGCCTGATCGCCGCCAGCCGGGCCCTGCTACAGGCCATGGATACCCCGCTGGAGCCGCTGGAAGAACAGGACGCCCTGTTCGAACTGGCCCACGCCCTCGACGCCGTGGCCGGCAACCGGGCGCGCGGCAGGCGCCACTTCGACTTCGTCGCCGCCGAGCGCGCCCGGCAGTACATCCACGCGCACCTGGAGCGCCCGCTGAGCCTCGACGAACTGGCGCAGGTCGCCCAGCGCGAACGCTGGAGCCTGTCGCGCGATTTCCGCGCGCTGTTCGGCACCAGCCCCTACCGCTACCTGATCCAGCGCCGGCTGGACATCGCCCGCCGGCTGATGCTCGGCGGCCAGACGCTGGCCGAAGCCGCGCTTGCCGCCGGTTTCACAGACCAGAGCCATATGACCCGCCATTTCGGCCAGAGCTACGGCCTGCCGCCGGCACGCTGGCTGCGTATGCTCGGCCGCGCCTAGCCAGGTTGCACGATCATCCAAGACCGCCCGCTCCGTGGCCGTCTACCCTGGCGCCAGAGACCAACCACCGGAGCGCACCGATGTCCACCAGCACAACCCAAGCGATCAACTTCGCCGCCAAGCTCGCCCTGTTCGACGACCGCTGGCAACCCAGGGTGATCGCCCAGATGAACGACTACCAGTTCAAGCTGGTGAAGATCGAAGGCGACTTCGTCTGGCACAGCCACGCCGACACCGACGAGACCTTCATCGTCCTCGCCGGTCGCCTGCGCATCGATTTCCGCGACGGCGCGGTGCACCTGGGCCCCGGCGAGATGTATGTGGTGCCGCGCGGCGTGGAGCACAAGCCGTTCGCCGAGGGCGAGGTGCGCATGCTCCTGGTGGAGCCCTGCGGCGTGCGCAACACCGGCGACCAGGGCGGCGAGCGGACGGCCGTCAACGATCTGTGGATCTGAACGAATAAGCAGTGTGCTTTGGCGGCAATGTATATTCGCGCCGCCATAGCGCCTACATATACATGCAAACCTGCCATTGGAGACATCCTCTAAAACACAGCACGCTCAAGAATAAAAACTGCCAAGGCACATAATAAATTTCCAAAACCGCCAGAAACGACACATCTCCACATCCTTCAAAAACCCCTCCCAAGGGCATTTCAAAAGCGCCACCCCCATCTAGACCGTCAAACATGCTTCTGTCTACTCCATGACACCCAAAGCCTCTCACGCAAGAAAAATCCATTAGTTTTCACAGAATTCTCTTACACACATCAAGAACGATATCGTGCTAAAAAACTAACGCCACACCACCCCAACCAGCAGGGAATATAAAATTGTCAGAACACAATTTTAGCAAACTCAAGATAGATAAAATCAGGAGAAGCCCTACACTCATAATTTCCGGCTACGGAGCGGGAATCGCCATACTCTTCTCAATCTTCAATGACCAACTAGGAATGGAGAAAAAATGGCTAGCAACCATTGACGCAACATTATCAATCTGCGCCATAATATTTTACACAGGAATCATTCATCTTATTTCAACAACAAAAGCGCTTAAAGAGCTAAACAAAGAAAAATCTAACCAACCAGAGCCACGAAAACGCATTCAAACACTTAGCGGGCTTCTAATCATGATCTCCACAGGCTTATTCGGCCTCTATCTGATTGGCAATAGCGATATATCACCAGGAGCAAAACTGTCATCATCCACAACCGGCCTAATACTACTTAGCTCTTGCATTATCGCTTTACTAATAACTTTTGAAAAAATCTCAAAGGAGTTATCAGGTGCGCGAACTAAGCATCATTGAGATGGATATTGTGTCAGGAGGAAACAGTCTTGATGCCGCAGCAACAGGAGCGGGTGGAGCTATAGGTGCAGGACTCGGAAAATTTGGCGGAAGTGCGGCCGGAGCTTGGGCAGGTGCAACTGTCGGCGGTGTTCTAGGAGGACCCGTTGGAGCAGTTGTCGGCCTTATCAGTGGCAGAGTTGCCGGCGGTGCTTTTGGTACCGTTGCAGGAGCAGCTGCTGGTTCGTATGCAGGTTCGGCGGCAGCTAACGCATGGAGCAGAGGCGACAAGGCAGGTACCAACTATGATGGAGAGGGGTGTGACTATCACTAAGAAAATATTTCAAACCCAATAGAACCAACCTCCTCCAATGGTGCTTCCGGAAAAAGCACCATTATTTTGAGATTAAAATATAGCCTACTCAGAAACACATATGACAGCCTCCATGAACTTCAAAGCAAGCATATCTCAGAGCGAATTTCTTAGCCAGTACCAAGAAAATCAACCATTACATATGAAAGGTGCTGTCCTGCCAATAAATTTTTCATGGAACGATGTAAATCGACTAATTGAACGAAGCGATCCCTCATCACCCGAATTCAAGTTATCCCTAGACAGAATCCTCCCCAAAGAAAAGTATGTCGAAAAATATTTAGACATTGGAACCATTCGCCAACGAATCATAAAGCCAGCTTTATATGATTACCTAACTCGTGGCGCCACGCTAATCATCAACAAGATAAAGAGCGATCCAAAAATAACGGAAATCACACAACAAATAGGATTATTCACTGAAAGACAGATTGTCAGCAGTGCCTATTTAGCATTTGGCAAGAAAAGCTCCTTTCGTTGCCATTGGGACACAAGAGACGTTTTTGCAATCCAACTAATAGGGAGCAAACGCTGGGTAGTATACGAACCATCCTTTGAGCTCCCTCTTTACACTCAGCAAAGCAAAGATCTTGAGCATATTTACCCGTGCCCTACCAATCCTTACATGGATATCATCTTGGAGCCAGGGGATGTATTCTATCTACCAAAGGGCTGGTGGCATAACCCACTACCAATTGGACAACCGAGTTTCCATTTGGCACTTGGCACTTGGCACTTTTCCGGCATTAGGAATTGACTATCTGCAATGGACTTTATCCCACATGGAAAACTTCCTTGGAGCCAGAAAATCTTTGAGCAAATGGGCCTCAGACCAGGAAAACCTAGCAAATATTGCAAACCACATACATAGACTAATCAACAATCATGAACACTATTTGAACTTCATGAAAAATCACTTGATAGGAACCAGAATAGACTCTCCACTGGCCGTAGAGGCATTTTGCCGAGCAGACACTGAAACCATTCCCCTTCATTCACAACTATGCCTATGCACAAACAACAAATTCGGCATAGAGCAAAACTATTTAATATGCAATGGAACAAAGCTAAACATAGACCCTCACAGCATGCCAATAATTAACCACATCGCAGCAACCCCCGGCACAAGCCTTGAAGATCTCATTCATAATTTTCCCCAGCATGAATCAACTGACATTAAGAATCTCATCACCGCCCTCTGCAAAGAGGACATACTTAGCATCACCTTATAAAGATCGCTCCATCAAGAAAGAACCTGGCACACTTATCAAAAACAACAAAGCTACGCAGAGCAGTCAAACTCAAGTTAGTTACAGGAATCCACCTAAAAATTAATCAATGACACCTCAAAATGATTTTTTCTGCGCGGAAGCCCTTAATAGAAAGATGTACCAAGCTTTAGGAAAAGTAACGCTAACGCGCCCGGTCTCCTTCACTTTTCTCACCCTGCTGGCCGCGGCGATGGCGCTGCTGGTGGTGGGCTTCTTCCTGTTCGGCAGCTACACCAAGCGCAGCACCGTCAGCGGCCAATTGGTGCC
>NZ_JBZWBG010000027.1:0-89781 GCF_058680555.1 Pseudomonas sp. YA1 | reverse complement strand
CAGGGCTCGGGAGTTGCAACACCACTCCATGAAGCCGGATATACGGATGCAGTCGTACACAGGTTTGAAATCAAGACAAACACTGGCAAACCGGGAGGAGTCCATATACGAATAACGCCACCGGCGTTATCCGCCGCTGCGCTGGCGTTTCATGGCGGATAACCGCAAGCGGTTATTCGCCCTACGCGGCCTCGGAACCCATCCAACCGCATGCGGTCATGCGCCCTGCGCGGGCTCGGAGTCCGGCCCAGGCGATGTTCGGGGTTGGACGCCGTAGCCGAATGCCCGGCGCAATCCGGCGATCGCCTGTTGCCGATCCATGCCGCGCACGGCCGGTGGATCGGCGCGTTCGCAGAATTCGCGCCAGACGAACAGGGTCAGCTCGGCGCCATCGGTAAGGGGTTCGGCGGTCGGCACGCCGAACTGCTGGAGCGTCCGGTAGCGCGTGTCCTCCCAGAACAGTTCCTCGACCCAGTCGTACAGTGGAATCAGATGGAAATGCACCGGCAGGCCGGGCATGTGGCCGTAGCGGCCGACATAGATGCGTCGCGGCCGCAGCAGCGCGTCCATTTCGCGCTCGACCCTGGCCAGCAGCGGCCCGAATTCGGCGAGGGCTTGTTCCGGCAGTTGGTGGAAGGCCGTCGCCGGTTGCCGCGAGCCGAGCATGCAGTAGCCGGGCAGGGCCGAGTCGATCCGCTGGTTCAGCGTCCAGTGGCGGGTCTGGTGGATGATCAGCTCGGGCGGGATATGCATGGGGCGGCGCTCCGCAGATGGGGCGCCCACTGTAACCCGTCGTCAGGGAAGATCCAGCCCGGTCTTGCGCCGTTTCATTTCGTCGATGCGTTGTCGCAGCGCCAGGCGCTGGGCTTCCGGCTTGGCCAGCCACCAGTCGCGCACCGCCGAGTTGTCGTAGCGCGTCAGCCAGGCGGGGAAGCGCGCCATCTGCGCTTGCGGAAAGTCGTTGGCGCGGCCGCGCAGGTAGTGATCGAAGAAACCCAGCACCAGGGTATTGGGAGCCTGGATGAGGATTTCCGTCGGTGCCGAGCCGAGCAGCCCGTCGCGCAGCGGCCGGCGGATGAACAGCGGATTGTCGGTAAGCCCGGCATGGGCCGAATCGCGCAGTACCAGGCGATGAATGTCCTGGCGCTGGCCGGCGTGCTCGAAGCGTTCGTAGGAAAAGTCGTTGAAGCTTCTCGGGCGGGCCGGCGGTTCGATGCCGAACAGCCGGTAGAAGTTGCCAAGGTCGGCGTGCAGCATCAGCAGCGGCGCCGGGAAATCGCTATCGAAGGGCGCGAAGTCGAAGTCGCCGCCGTCGAGGTTGACCGCTGCCGCGCAGCGTCGGTCGACCATGCAGACCGCGCCGGTGGTCGAGCCGCCGAAGGACATGCCCATCTCGCCGGTGTGCGCGAAGTCACTGGCGGCCACCAGGTCGGCGACCCTGTCCGGGACCTCGCCGGCCTGCAGGCGGTCATGGACGAACAGGCGGTCGGCCAGCCATACCGGCGCGCTGAGGTTGACGGCGCGGTTGGCCGGGGCGGGCAGGTCGAGGGCGGTGTGCAACTGGCCGTCGAGGCGCTGGTCGAGATCGTCGCTGACATAGCCCTGGCGCATGGCCTGCGGCAAGCCGTCGTGGGCGGCCCGACGCAGGTGTTCGACCAGCCCGGGGTCCATGGGCAGCAGCGTGCCGTCGGGCAGGCGGGTCGGCGACGCGTCGCCGCTGTGCTGGATGGCGTAGACCGCGTAGCCGTGGCTGGCCAGTTCTTCCATCAGGGTCCAGTTGCCGCCGGCGAAGGCGCTGTAGCCGTGGCTGTAGAACACCACCGGCAGGCGAGCGGAGTCGTCGCGTAGCGGGGCGTCCGGATAGGAATTGGTGCGCAGGTGCTTGAGGTAGGCGAGCAACGGCGGAAAGCCGAGTATTTCACCGAAGCCCCGCGCGGTGCTGCGTGCCTCGTCCGGGTCGAAGTAGTGGCGTGGTGCGGCGCCGGCGATCGGGCGCGCCGGGTACCAGGCACGTACCAGCAGGCGCCGCGGCTGCCCGGCCGGGGCGCCGAGCAGGCCGGGCCGGCTGGGGTCGTCCAGTTCGAAATCGCGCACGCCGACCGCATAGGGGCCGCTCGGCGCCGGTAGCGGCGCGACCGGGAACAGGTACAGCGCGGCGATTGCCAGCAGCACCAGCAGGCCGTACAGCGAACCGGTCCGGAACGGCAGGCCGCGCACGGGCTTCCGGCGCAGACAGGCGCCGAGCAGCAGGGAGAAACCGGCGAAGGCGCCGACGCCGGCTTGCCAGCGGTCGTCCCATACAGCGTACAGGCCGGCGCCGAGCGCCAGCGTCGAGGCGAGCGCCAGCAGGCCACGGCGGCCGGGCAGGGCGGGTATCCACCAGGCGAGCAGGGCCGCCAGCAGGGTCGCGACCAGCAGCAGGTCGACAGCGGTCATGGTGCTTCGCTCCTCGTTTCCACGGGGCGCGTCGGTTGGCTCGGCCAGAACGCCGCCAGCGCCAGCAGCAGACCGACCAGCGCGTAGGGGGCGCGGCTGTCCAATTGGTGGAGCAGCGCGCCGAGCAGCGGCCCGCTGATCAGGCCGAAGCCATGTACGGCCACCAGGGTGCCGGCGGCGGCACCCTGTTCCTCGGCGCGCACGGCATTGGCGTTGAGCGCCGAGACTGCCGGGAACACCCAACCCATGCCCGCCGCGGCGACGAAGAAGGCCAGCCAGAGCAGCGGCGGCGAGTCGGCGAAGCACACGGCGGCGAAACCGATGGCGGCGACCAGCCCGCCGACCCGGATCAGTCGCGGCGGTGGCCAGTCCAGGCGGCGCACCAGGAGCTGGGCCAGGATCAGCGCGACGCCCACGGCGGTCAGGGCGATGCCGGCCACCCGCGCGGCGTCGGCGGAATCCAGGCGCAGCCGGTCGAGGGCGAAGAAGCCCACGGTGATCTGCGCCACGGTGACGCTGAACATCGCCACGAAGCCCACCGCCAGCGGCCGCCGCAGGCGGCGGTCGCCGATCGCCAGGGCGGCGCCGCGGTTCGGCTGGCGACGCTCCTCGCGCGGCAGCCAGCGCCAGAGCGCCAGCAGGGCGACCAGGGGCAGCGCGCCGGTGACCAGCAACGGCAGGACCAACCCGTGAGTCGCCAGCAGTCCGGCCAGCCCCGGCCCGATCACCATGCCTATCGCGCTGGCCGCGCCGAGTCCGGCCAGCGCCGCGGCGCGTCGTTGCGCCTCGACGTGATCGGCCACCAGTGCCGCCGTGCAGGCTGGCACCGCGGCGTAGAAACCGCCGGCGAGGCCGCGCAGGAGAACGATACCGGCGAAGGCGAGCAGGGTCGGCAACGTCCAGTGCAAGGCGAGCACGATGAACAGGCAGAGCGAGCCGTAGGAGAGGGCGAAGCCGGCCAGCCCGCCGAGCAGTATCCGCCGTCGCCCATGCCGGTCGCTGGCGATGCCCCAGGGCCGCGCCGCGAGCATCCAGGCGATGCCGCCGACGGTCACCGCGGCGCCGGCCTGCCAGGGCGCCAGGCCGAGCTTGCGGGCGAGCGGGCCGACCAGGGCGACGAAGGACATCACCGCCAGGGTGCAGACGAAGGTCTCGAACATCAGCGGACGCAGGTCCAGGGTGTTGGCGGAGGGCGGCGGGGTAGTCATCTCAGGGGTTCCTTCGGGTTCGCGGCAGGCGCAGCCAGACCCAGCCGACCAGCACCAGCGGAGTGCCCAGGGCGAGCCAGGAGAGCAGGTCGTAGAGGCCGTCGCCGAGCAGCGCCGAGAGCAGCCCGAAGAGGCCGAGCAGGGCCAGTAGCAGGGGCCAGCGGAAGATCATCCAGAGACCGCGCCTCATGCCTTGCCCTCCGTCGCCAGGCTGCCGTCCGGCAGTTCCGCCAGGCGCTTCTCCAATGGCGTCTTGCGTCGGCCGAGCCAGAGGTAGAGACCGCTGGCGAGGATGACGATGCTGACGAGGTCGAGCAGCGCCCAGACGATCTTCAGCGGCATGCCGCCGTAGTCGCCGAAGTGCAGCGGCTGCGACAGCAGGAGCGTCTTCACGTACAGCGGCATCTCGCGCATGTCGGTGAGTTCGCCGCTCTGCGCGTCGATCAGTGCCGGCTTCAGCAGGCGCTCGGTGAGCGGCGTGTTGCCGCGCATGAACACCGCATAGTGATGCTGGCTGCTGAACTGGGTGCCGGGGAAGCCGACGAAGCTGACCTCCATGTCCGGCGCCGCCCGGCGTGCCGTGGCCAGGGCCGCGTCGAGCGAGCCGAGGCGCTGTAGCGGCGGCGCGTCCTTGTAGGGCGCGGTCATTTCCGCCAACTGCCCGCCTTGCCAGAGCATCAGGATCGGCAGGGCCAGGGTGTTGATCACCCCGGTCACGCCGACCACCAGTACCCAGGACAGGGTGACGATGCCCAGCAGGTTGTGCAGGTCCAGCCACTTCAGGCGACGGCTGCGTTCGGCGCGTACCGTGGCGAAGTCCAGCTTGCGCATGAACGGCGTGTATACCACCACCCCGGACACCAGCGAGGCCACCAGCAGCAGGCCCATCAGGCCGAGGAACAGGTAGCCGGGCAGGCCGAGGAACAGGTCGGTGTGCAGCTTCAGCATCAGGTACATGAAGCCGCCCGGCGGCGGCAGCGCGTCGAAGAATTCCCCGGTACGCGCGTCGAACGGCTGCATGTGGCCGTTCTCCGGCGGCGGTACCAGGCTCGGCGCGCTGATCACCAGGCCCAGCGGGTCGTCCTTTTCGAATACCAGGAAGCGCACCACTTCGCCCGGCCGGGCGGCCAGGGCGCGGGCGATCACGTCGTCGTAGTCGATGCGCGGCGACTCGGCAGTGAGCGGCTCGAGCTGCGGATGCGGCTCGAAGTAGTGCTCGATCTCCTCGTGGAAGATCAGCGGCAACCCGGTGAGGCAAAGCATCAGCAGGAAGATCGTGGAGATCAGGCTGGTCCATTTGTGCACCAGGTACCAGGTGCGCAGGGTTTTCGCGGTCATAGGCTGGTCATCGGCGGTTTCTGGTTATGGTGGGGCGGACTCAGAAGTCCGCCGTGAGGGAAAGGGAAAGGGTGCGCGGCGAGCTGATCGACAGGTAGCCGTTGGCTGCGGTCCAGTAGTCCTTGCCCAGCGCGTTCTCCAGGTTGGCGCGCGCCACCAGCGGCTTGTCGGCGACCTGGAAGGCGTAGGCGGCGCCGAGGTCGACGCGGTTCCAGTGCGGCACGGCGAGGGCGTTGGCGCTGTCCACATAGGCCGAGCCGGTGTAGATCCAGCGGCTGTCGAGGGTCAGTCCGTCGACGAACGGGGTGTCCCAGCTGACCCCCAGGTTGGCCTGGCGACGGGCCACGCCGGGCGCGTCCTTGCCTTCGCTGGCAGGGTCGCCGGTCTTGTTCTGCTCGGGCTTGATGTAGGTGGCGCCGGCCATCACCCGCACGCCGTCCAGGGGTTCGCCATAGAGGCTCAGCTCCACGCCGCGGTTGCGTTGCTCGCCGTCGGCGCGGAAGACGTTGCTGGCGTCGGTATAGGCGTTCGGTTTCCTGATCTCGAACAGCGCCAGGGTGGTGGTGAAGCCGCCCAGGTCGTACTTGGCGCCGATCTCGTATTGCTCGGCCTTGTATGGCGCCAGCACCTGGCCGGCGTTGGCCGCGGTCATCGGCGCCGCCTCGCCCTGGCTGAGGCCCTGGATGTAGTTGGCGTACAGCGACAGGTCCTGCAGCGGCTTGACCAGCACGCTGGCCATCGGCGTCCACACGTGCCGCTTGTCGTGGCTGGTGCGCGCGCCGCTGGTCTGGTCGTAGTTGCGCGACTCGATCTGCTGGCGGCGCACGCCCAGGGTGACCTGCACGCGATCATCGAGGAACGACAGCCTGTCGGCCAGCGCCACGCCGCCAAGGTCGGTTTCATTGGTCTTCGGAATGCTCCCGTCGAGGCTGGAGAAGTCCGGCAGCGGCGTATGCGGCGAGGTCTGGTAGAGGTTGCCCGGCTGCATCCCGGTGAAGGCATAGACCATGCCCAGCCGTTCGTGCAGGCGGTTGGCGCTGAGCGTCCAGTCGTGGCGGAGCGGGCCGGTGTCGAAGTTGCCGCGCAGGCCGACCTCGGCGGAATAGGTGCGGCGGTCGCCGCGCTGGCGTGCCAGGCTGTTGACGATATCGCCCTGGTTGCCGATGAGGATGCTGTTGGCGGCGATGGTTTCGTAGTTGCTCTGGCGGCCGCCGATGCTGGCGAACGCCGTCAGGTTGTCGGCGAGGTCGTACTCGCCGCGGTTGACCATGGAGTAGTCCTCCTGGTCCAGGTAGGAATCGCGCAGGCCGAAGCGTGTCTTCGAGTCCGGGGCGTGGGGGATGTGGGTGGTTCCCGGGCCGGTCAGCAGCGGGCGCACCACGCCTTCCAGGCTTTCCTTCTGGTACAGCAGGTCGCTGGACAGGCGCAGGCGCTCGCCACGGAAGTCCAGGCCCAGGGAGAGCATGGGAAACTCGCGGCTCTGATGGTCGACGGCGGTATCGCCGTTGCGGTAGACGCCGTTGAAGCGCACGCCGAAGGCGTTGTTCTCGCCAAAGCGCCGGCCGATGTCGAGGTGAGTGCCGAGCTGGCCGCGCTGGGTCCAGTCGACGCTGACGCGGGTCAGCGGCTGGTCGTCGGCGCGCTTGGGCACCAGGTTGATGGTGCCGCCGACGCTGCCGCCGGGGGAAATCCCGCCGAGCAGGGCGTTCGGTCCCTTGAGCACTTCCACGCGCTCGGCGAATTCGATCGGTACCCGCCAGAACGGCAGCAGGCCATAGAGGCCGTTGAAGGCGACGTCGGCGTTCTGCACGCTGAAGCCGCGAATCGTGTAGCTGTCCACCAGGTCGCCGCGCCCGCCGACCACCCGCACCGACGGATCGTTGGCCTGTAGCAGGTCGGCGACGCTGCGCGCCTGCTGCTGCTCGATGGTCCTGGCGGTGTAGCTGGTGATGCTGAATGGCGCGTCCATCACGTCGGCGTTGCCCAGCATGCCCAGGCGCGCGCCACGGGCTACCTGGCCGCCGGCGTACTCGGCAGGCAGGGTCTCGGCACCGGCGGCCTGGGCGGTGATCAGCGAGGATTGCAGTTCCAGCGCGCCATCGGTGGCTGCCGGCACCAGGGTGTAGCTGCCGTCGCTGCGCTGCTGCAACTCCAGGCCGCTGCCCAGCAGCAGGCGGTGCAGCGCCTCGAGCGGCGCGTAGCGGCCGCGCAGGGCGGCGCTGCGGCGACCCTCGGTGAGCGCCGGGTCGAACGCCAGGGACACCCCGTTGTCGCTGGCGAAGGCCGACAGGGTGCGACCGAGCGGGCCGGGGGCGATGTCATAGCTGCGCGCCGAGCTGGCGGCGGGCGCCTCGGCGGCAAGCAGGGCGGGGGCCGCTCCGGCGAGGGCGAGGGTCATGGCGGCGGCGTGGATGGCCAGGGACAGCGAACGGGGGCGAAGCGTGCGTACGGGCATGTACAGGGTTCCTCGTGGTCTCTGCGGACCTTGGGTCGGGGCGGATTCCTCTACTTGCCAGCCGAGAAGGAAAAAGGTCTCAGGTCGAGGCGGTTATTTTTCTGCGGAGCACGGTATGTCGATGGCAACGCCTGTTCCGGCGCAACGGCGGACGGCCTGCCGGGGTGGACGCGAGGGGGCGGTTGCCACGGGGATGGCGGCCGCGCCGTCACGCCGGCACCAGGCTGATCCAGTAGTCGGTCACCCCGCGCACCTTCAGCGGATAGGTGGCCTGCAGCATGCCCAGCGTGCGCCGCAGGTCCAGCAGCGGATAGGCGCCCGACACCGCCAGCCTGGCCAGTTGCGGGTCGCAGCGCAGTACGCCGCGACGGTAGCGGGCGAGTTCGGCGAGCACCTCGGCCAGCGGCATCCGGTCGGCCATCAGCATGCCGCGGGTCCAGGCGTCCGGCAGGCCGTCGAAGGCCAGCCGGCGCGCTTCGCCGTCGGCGCCCAGGCGCACCGACTCGCCGCTTTCCAGCCAGCGCCCGCGTCCGTGGAGCGGGCTCAGTTCGACCCGCCCGGCGAGTACCGCGACCCGGGTCGCGGCCATCTCCTGGCGTACGTTGAAGCGGGCGGCACCGGCATGCAGCCGCGCTTCGGCGGTGGCGACGCGGAACGGACGCGGGTCGGCGCGGCTATCGACGAAGATCTCGCCGCGCAGCAGGCGTACCAGCCGCTGGCTGGCGTCGAAGGCGAGGTCCACGGCGCTGTCGGTGTTCAGGGTCAGCAGGCTGCCGTCGGGCAGGGTCAGGCGGCGCTGTTCGCCGACGCCGGTGCGCTGGTCGGCCAGCCAGTCGCGCAACGGCTCGGCCTGCCAGGTGGCGAGCCCCAGCGAGGCGCCGCCGAGGACCAGGGCGAGGTGCTTGATCGCGCGCCGCCGGTCCAGCCCGCGCTCGCGGCCGAGGGTCGGCAGGGCCAGCGCCGGCGGCAGTCGGCCGAGGCATTGCAGCAGGCGCTCGGCGCGCTCCCAGGCATGGGCGTGCTGTGGGCTGCGCTGCCGCCACTGGGCGCACGCCTGGCGCGTGTCGTCGGTGCAGCCGCTGTCCTGCAGGCGCACCAGCCACTCGGCGGCCTCGTCGAGGATCGGCGAGGGAATCCGGCTTTCGTCCGCGGCGTTCATTCCATCAGCTCCAGGCACTGGCGGAAGGCCTGTTGCATGTAGCGCTTGACCGAACCCAGGGACACGCCCAGGCGCTCGGCGATGGCTTCGTACTTCAGGCCTTCGATCTGCGCCAGGAGAAACGCCTGGCGGACCCTGTCCGGCAGGCTGCCGAGCAGGGCGTCTACTTCATGCAGGGTTTCCAGCACCATCAACCGCTGTTCCGGCGGCGGCGCGAGGTCTTCCGGGAGGTTGGCCAGGGCATCGAGGTAGGCGCGCTCCAGCGACTGGCGCTGGAACCAGTTGATCATCAGCCCCTTGGCGACGGTGGTCAGGTAGGCGCGCGGTTCGCGCGCATCCAGTACCCGGCGCGAGGCGAGCAGGCGGGCGAAGGTGTCCTGGGCCAGGTCGGCGGCGTTTTCCGCGCAGCCCAGGCGTCGCCGCAACCAGCCTTGCAGCCAGCCATGGTGGTCCTGATAGAGATGGCTCACAGCGTCGTGCAGGGAGGCGTCGGCCGGCGGCATGGAGGGGATCGCTGTTGTAATTGAGAATGAGTCTCATACTACTTACAGCGAGGGCATGCCTACAAGTCCCCCGGATCGGCGGCGCAGCGCCTCAGGCGTTTTCCAGGCCGTACTGGAAGAAAGCCATGTCGGCCAGGCGTCCGGTGGGATAGAGGAGCCCCTTGCGGGCGGTCTCCAGGCGCGGGAACGACAGCCTTTCTTCGCCGATCAGGCGGTGCAGCGCGGTGAGGGTCCCGCCGTTGACCCTCGTCAGGCCCCGGCGTGGATACAGCGCGCGACAGGCGGCCACGTAGTGGCGGTCGAGGGCGGGAAACTCGCCCCAGACGCCGAGGAGGATCTTGCTCTTCAGGGTGTCGGTCCAGCTCACCCGACTGCTGAGGGCGTCCATCGACCCGAGTACCGTTTCCAGCAGCTTGCGGTTGTGCGCCAGGCGCGCGCCGTTGCCGGCGAAATCCACCAGGGACAGCTCGAAGAGTTCCGCTCCGGCACCGCTGAAGAGCTGCCGGGCCAGCGCTTTCATCAGGTCCAGGTTGCTGTTCTGCAGCAGTCCCGAGGAGCCACGGAACATGCCCCAGTTGGCCAGGTAGAAACCCAGGTGCAGGGCGGTGGTGTCGAGCTGTTCGGGGGCGGTCAGGTCGTCCCAGCTGCGACTGGGGTCCCAGACATACTCCCAGAGGTACTCCCAGGCCCTCAGGCGCGGGTATTCGTTGCCCGGGGCGGGCGCCAGGCTGGCGTAGTAGCGGTGGACATAGCGGGCGGCATCGAAAGCCATGCGTTCGTTCCCTGGCGGCTTGGAAAGACGGCATGGTAGAGCGTGTGATATCAAAAGGCCATATCGCTGTTCGCAGGGGACGCCGTAGCGCCCCCGCGGAGCGGCCTCAGGTGTTATTGCAGCCCTTGGCGATGGAGTCCTCGTTGGAGGTGTACGGCCGCGAGGGTTCCAGGTTCCACTCGGGCTTGTTGCGGGCGACGTTGAAGTGGCAGACCAGTTGTCGGCGCATGCTGCCGATATTGCTGTCGCGGTTGTCCGGGTTGTCCTTCCATTCGCTGTCCAGGTAGTGGTCGACCACCAGCTCGTTGAAGAAATTGTTGGTCTGGTTGTCCTGGATCTTGCGCCCGCAATCGGTCGGTACCACTTCCAGGGTCATGATCTTCTTCCTGAAGCCCGGATCGTCGCGCTCCACCCAGGTGGCGCTTTCCACATAGCGCTCGCAGGCATTCTTCTCGCTGGTCGGGTAGATCGCCTGCTTACGCCCGTCGTAGGCGAACTGCGCGTCCTGCTGGCGGGTCTGCGGCAGTCGCATGTTGATGATCGGGAGGAATGCCTGGACCGACTGATACCACTGGATCTGGTTGAGCCGAGCGCCCTCCAGGCCGGCGTCCTCGGTGTAGAACGCGGCGAGGATCGACGGCGACTTCGGCGGGTTTTCCTCCCACTTGGCCAGGCGCAGTTCGTTCTGGGTGGTGAAGGATTCGTCGGCGATCTGCGCCATCGCCCGGATGCTCTGGTAGAAGGCCGGGCCGGCGGCGGTATTGCGCTCGTCGCGGACGTCGAAGGAGCACTGCCGCGAATGGTCACCGCGGTTCTGCCGGTAGTTCGCCGCCCACTGCTCGGCGGTGCTGACGTTGATGTCCTGGCAGGACTTCTCGACGCTGTTCGGCGTGCGCCGCGAATCGGTGCAACCCTGCTGGGCGCGGTCGTCGGTGGCGGCGTCGATGGGGAAGGAACAGAGCACCGCATAGTCCTGGTGGTCCTTCGGATTACCGAAGATGGTGTCGAAGATGAAGCCACTCTTCAGGCCATAGGCGAGCTTGCGGTACTTGGCGTCCTTGCGCAGGTAGGAGGCGGAGACGCCGCCGCTTTTCTGGCTCTTCGGACTGATGCTGTAGAACATGTAGTCGGTCGAAGGCCAGGTGGCGCGGAACAGCACGCCGGAACAGAGGAATGCCGGCTTCGACGGTCCGCCGCAATCCTGGCGGGTGTCGTTGTACAACTGGTTGAGCCGGGCGACCACGTCGTTGCCCCGGTCGGCCTGGGCCGCGGGTGTCAGCGCCAGGCCGGCGGCGGCGAGAAGGTAGAGAAAGGTGGATCTGCTTCCGTTCATGGGATGGACTCCACGCAGGTTCGAAGGAGCGGGCCGGGGGCGGCCCGGTTGGTCCCGATGGGGACGAGCGCGACGGGCGGATCGCGGGGGGATGAAGCGCTTGCGACGGTATGGCCGTCGGCGTTGGGACGTCAGTGGGACGTGGTGGCGCCAGTCTGCAACCGGGCGCTGCCGGGAATGCCGGGCGACCCCGGCGGGCGCTGGGCGGCGGGGGCCTGCCGAGCGCGTGGGGGAAGTCGCTCGAGGGAGGCGGTGAAGACCGCCGGCGGAGATACGAACAGGGTGGGTAGCGGGGCGGATACAGCGTCGATTCCGTTACGCATCGCAGGCCTCCTTTGCGCCGCGCCGATGGGCTTCCGTCTTACCGTTCGAGCCTAGAAGCGCGGGCCGCGCCGCTCCAGCGGTGGGGTGGCTAGCTAGCAAGGGGGATTAATGCATTCGCAACGGCGCTCGCTGCGATGCACCGTGGTCCGGCATCCACAGGCCACGCCGCTGTCGGGCAACCGTTCCTGGCCGCGCCTGTTGGCGGCGGCGTCGCCCTGCAAGCGCCAAGTGTCGGGTTCCGCCGTCAGTCCATGTCGCCGCCATGGTGCGCGGACTGCTCCAGGAGGCTGCTCCTCGCCGTCCTGCCCCTCGCTTCCGGCGACAGCCGGGTTGCCTGCAAGGCGAACCAGAGGGTCGCCACATCGGCGGTGCTGTCCAGCGAGCGACCGCTGATTTCCTCGATGCGGCGTATCCGGTAGACCAGGCTCTGCTTGTGTATGTGTAGCCGCTGCGCGGCGTTCAACCAGGACCTGTTTTCCTCGAGAAAGACCTGCAGCGTGTATAGCAGTGCAGAGCCATTGGCCGCGTCATAGTCGTGGAGGGCGCCGAGGACCAGGCGGAACGCCCGCTCGGCCTCGGCGAGGCTTCTGGGTAGCCAGGGCGCCTCGTCGTCCAGTTCCGCGTAGCGACACAACGGCCGCCGGGAATGGCTGTGGGCCAGGGCCAGGCGCGCTTCGCGCAAGGCCTCGGCGCAACGTTCGGCACGACGGAGCGGAGCGCTCATTCCCAGCGAGCTGTCCAGGGCTTCCTGCAGTGTCGAGGCGAGGCCGGCCTGGTGCAGCAGAATGATTTCCTGGCCTTGCGCGCGAACCAGCAGGCGTGAGTCGTGGCCCCGGAAAAGACCGATAGGGTCGGTCGCGAGCCCCTCGGAACTTGCCACGGAAACGACTGCATCGTCGAGATCGAGCCCGGGCAGCAGTTCCTCCAGCCGCTCCTCGGCTTGTTCCCGGTATAGCCGTCGTTGCAGCAGGTCGTCGAGCAATTCCGAACCCAGGCGCAGGTGGCGTTCGCTTTCGACGCGCAGCCGTTCGATCTCTATGCCGAGCACTGCCGTCAGGTGGTGCAGGAGACTGTAGTCCGGCAGCCGCTCGCCCAGGGCTATCAGCAGGCAGTTCCGGTCGGAAGGAATGCCGATGCTGAGCGCTTCGCCTTCCGCGAGCGGATGGCGAAGGACCATCGGCTGCGGCTCCGCCTGCTCGCGACGGCGGTTGCGCAGCGCGTCGGCCAACTCCGCGGGCAGCCCTGGCAGGTCTGGCTGCCAGGCCGCCAGGGTGTCGGGAACGATGAGGTAGAGGCTGCTCCGCACGTCCTTGCCGAGGCGTTGCAGCAGCGCCGGCAGGCCCAGTCCCTGCATGCTCAGCCGGGCGCTTTCGTATATCCGGGCCAGGGCGTTGCGGCGCTCGTATTCGTCTTTCTGCCCCGCATCGACGATGGCCCGGGTCACGGCGGCGAAAGGGACGCCGTAGTGGGTGAGAATCAACGGGAAGCCCAAGGCCTCGGCCGTCTCGCGCAGGGCATCGAGGTCGCTCGGGGCTTCCATGTTCTCGCCGATCATCATGCCTGCCAGGCCGGCCTCGGCCAGTCTTCGGACGTAACGCCGTTGCCGCTCGGCGTCGCTCGGTATGCCCAGCCCGGTGGTCATCAGCAGGTCACCCTCGCCGAGCCATTCGGTGGGGTCGTCGAGTTCGCAGACATGCGCCCAGCGAACCGGGCGGTCGAGGCCGCCGGCTCCGCTCAGCAGGCGTGAACGGAGTTCGGGGAGGGCGATCAGGTGGCGGATGCTCTGCGGCATGTCCAGGAAACTCCAGGCATGGGCCTTCAGTGTAATCGCCCCGGGCGCAGGCAGCGCGCCCTGTCACCAACTGGCGGGCAGCATCCCCAGTGCCGAGGCGATCGCGTAGACCCCGCTGGAGGCGAACACCAGGACGATCAGCCCCTGTATCAGCGGATGGGCATACCAGCCGCAGCTGAATGCCGGCAGTTGGTCGCCGTGGCGTCGCGCCGCGTTGAGCAGGAGGATGGGGATGATGCCCATCAGTACGCCGCCGAAGGTACCGGCGAAGTACAGCGCGTTCACGAAGCCGCCGAGCCCCGCATAGGCCAGCAGGAACGGCGGGACCGAGACCGCGGCGAGCACCGCCAGGCGTTTGCGCCGGTTGGTTTCGCTGCCCAGGCGGAAGTGGTCGAAGATATTGGTGAACAGGCACCCGCCGAGTCCCCAGTAGGAGGTCAGCATCGCCAGCAAGGCGAAGGTGTTCGCCACGTAGTAGGCCCATTGGCCGAGGGAGCGTCCCCAGCTCAAGGTCGCCACCTCGCTGAGGTTGTCGGGGCCGACCAGGGCGATGACCGAGGCAGGAATGGCCGCCACCAGCAGGAAGGTCAGCAGCATGCCGACCACGATCAGGCGCGGCAGGCGCCCGGGGGTTGCCAGGTTGCCGCGCACCAGCTCCGGAACCAGGAACTGCGCGCCGAACACGAAGACCGCCAGGTTGAACACTGGAACCACGTATTGCCACTGGCTCTGCCAAAGGTGGGCGAGACGGGCGTCGTCGTGCATCAGGGTCGCGCCGATGAGGATGCAGACGATGGCCACCATGCCGGCGCTGATCAGCTTCTCGCCCACGCCGAGCGCCTTCAGGCCCAGGTAGAGCACCAGCGCCGAGGGGACGAAGAAGATCAGGCTGCCGACCTCGCGCGTGAGGCCGTACTGGCCGAAGAACTCGAGCATGATGTTGCCGCTGCCGGTCATGTAGGCGACCAGGGCCCCGTAGCTGTTGGCCGCCACCGCGATGAAGATCAGCCAGCCGCCGAGCGGGCCCAGGTAACGCCGGGAGAGGCCGCTGAGCTGGTTGTTGCCGCGGGTCCTCAGGCAGGCTTCGGTCACGTAGAGCATGGTGACGATGCAGAAGAGGCAGGTCAGGGCCAGGCATACCAGCAACGGCACGTAGCCGACCTTGCGGGCGGCGTAGGCCATGCTCAGCACGCCGGCGCCGATGTTGGTGCCGATGATGATCGCGATCGTCTCGAGCGAGCCCAGGGGATGGGCCTTGAGGCCCGATGCGTTGTCGTTCGCTTCTCGCATACCCATTTCTTGTTTCCTCTGTCAGGGCGGTGGAGTTCGGTTCTTCGGGGTCAGTCGAAGATCAGGTAGGTCTTGCGCACGGTCTGGCGGATGTCCCAGGTGCCCTGGGTGGCAGCGGCGAAATAGAGTGCGTCGCCGGCGCGAAACTCCACGGCCTGGCCTTCGTCCGGGGTGAAGCGACCTTCACCGCTGACGATGTAGCTGTACTCGGCCTGCTCGACCTGTCGGCGGAAGCGCCCCGGGGTGCATTCCCAGATGCCGGTCACGCCGTTGCCGTCGGCGAGCGGGCGGTGGGCCGCGGTACGGGTCAGGGCTACCGGTTCGCCCAGGGGCTGGCCGACGGGCGTGGGCGAGGTGAAGGGACTTTCGTCGTCGAGACGGATGAGCGAAGGGTTCATGCCATGGGCTCCTCAGGATTTGTCTTCAAGGCCGGCGGGGGCGAAGCGCGCGAGAAAGCGGTCGGTGGCCGAGGGCGCGGTACCGGCGAGTTCCGCGCGCTCCTTGCGCAGGACGGCGTTGCGCACCAGGGAGCCGCCCAGGTAGCGCAGCGGCTCGGGGGGGAAGCTCCGGCAGCGGCGTTCTACCAGCGGACAACGGCTCCACGGGTCGTCGCGGCCGAGGGCGAGGCTGGCGAGGATCCGCCCGCCCAGGCGGCTCGGTCCCACGCCGTTGCCGCTCCAGCCGATGCCGTAGTGGATGTTCTCGTGCAGGCGGCCGAAGACCGGCAGGCTGTCGTAGGTACGGTCGATGGGGCCGGACCAGCCGTCGACCAGCGGGATGTCGCCTAGCGAGGGATAGGTGCGGCGGAAGTCGGCCTCGGTCAGGGCCAGGCTCTCCCGGTCGACGTCGAATACCCGGCCGATGCGCGAGCCGTAGCTGATGGCGCCGGTGCCCTTGCCGAAGGCGATGCGCCCGTCGCGGGTGGTGCGGTAGTAGTCCACCATCAGTTGGGAATCGGTGATGGCTTCCCCGCCGGTCCAGCCGATTCGCTCCAGCCGTTGCGGTATCGCCTCGGTAACCGCGATGGAACTGTTCACCGGCACGATCAGCCTGGAGAGCCTGGGCAGGGCGGCCGACCAGGCGTTGGTCGCGAGAACCACCGCCTTGGCCTGGACCCTGGCCCCGGCGCTCAGCAGCTGTGCCGGCTGGCCGGGAACGATCTGGCTGACGCCACAGCGCTCGTGGATTTCCACGCCGAGGGCCAGCGCCACGCGGCGCATGCCTTGCACCAGCAAGGCTGGTTGCACGGTGGCATTGCTGCGCTCGAAGACCCCGGCGAGATGCACCGGCGAACCGGTCCGGCGTGCCACTTCGCTGGCGTCGAGGCGTTCGAAGGGACTGACGCCGAGCCGTTCGCAGGCGGCGAGGGTATCGTTCCAGGCGTCGAGGTGGTGCGCCGTGGTGGCGGTCCACAGCCAGCCCTTCTGCTGGAAGTGCGCATCGATGTCATGCCGCGCGCAGAACTCCCCGAGTTCCTGGATCGCCCGCTCCGCGCTTTCGCCAAGGAAGCGCGCCTGTGCCTCGTTGCAGAAGCCCAGCAAGGTGCCGATCTTCGGCCACCAGGACATCACGAAACCACCGTTCCTGCCGGAAGCGCCGCCGCCGCAGACGTCCTGCTCCAGCAGCAGGACCCGTGCGTCCGGCTCCAGTTGCTTGAGGGTGATGGCGGTCCAGAGCCCGACGAAACCGCCGCCGACTATCGCCACGTCCGCCGAGTGGGTGCCGACGAGGGGCGCGCAGGCGGCGTCGGCCAGGTCGGTCGAGCGCATCCAGTGGCTGGGGGTCAGGGGAGGGGTGAGCGTGAGTTTCATGGCGCGGGTCCGGGGTCGCTGAATCTGGAGCAAGGGTGGCGAGCGGCGCCGTCCGCGACAATTGGACGCAACTAGGAATCGAGAAGGTGCTCTCGTACGATCGTATGAGCCTTGTGAAGAGCAGGCCTGGTCGGGACTGCCCGCCCTGTCCGAGCGAGCTGGCAGGCCCGAGCGGCGCCGCTGAACCGGGGGCTCAGGCGTCGCGCAGTTCGAAGGCGGGAAACAGCTCTTCCAGTTCTCGCCATAGCTGCGCAGCGCCCTGCGGCGCGGGCTTCGCGAGAAGCTGCGGATCGAGCTGGCGGGCCGGGCGCGCCAGTTGTACGGCGAAGCGCTCCACGCCCATCGCGCGCAGGCGCGTCGCCAGGCGCCAGAGGCGTTCGCTATCGAACAAGCCCCAGTGCACCGTGGTCCGGCATTCGTAGGCCACGCCGCTGTCCAGCAGGCATTCCAGGCTGCGCCAGTTGGCCGCGCCGCTGCCGTCCACGCCGGTAATGGCGGCGACGTCCTCGGCCGGCGCCTTGACGTCGAAGCCCACCCAGTCGCTCTGCGCCAGCACCCGGGCGAAGGCGCGGGGGTTGATGCCGGCGCTGTGCAGGCCGACGCGGAAGCCCAGTTCGCGGACCGTGCGCATGGCGTCGCCGAGGGCCGCCTGCAGGGTCGCCTCGCCGCCGCTGAAGACCACCGCCTGCAACAGGCCCTGGCGTCGGCGGAGGAAGTCGAGCAGGCGTGGCCAGGGGATTTCCTCCGCGCCGCGCGGCGCGATCAGTTCCGGGTTGTGGCAGTAGCGGCAGCGCCAGGCGCAGCCCTGGCAGAACAGCACGCAGGCGAGCAGGCCGGGGTAGTCGAGGGTGGTCAGGGGCACCAGGCCCCCGACCCTGAGCGTGGCGCTCATCGCGTCTCGCGGAAATGGCGGCGTTCGCGATGCTCGGACTGCTTGCCGGCATTGAACGCTGCCACGGGACGGTGGTAGCCCATCACGCGGGTCCAGACTTCGCAGCGCTGGCGTTGGCTTTCGGGCAACTGGTTGGGGTTCATCGGTGGTACTCCTTGCTGGTGGATGAAAGGAACGACAGGCGACTCAACCGCCGCAGCCGCCGCAACAGCTCTTGGGCGTGGAGCGTTGCAGCAGCTCCTCGTCGCACTTCGGGCAGAACTCGTGCTCGCCGGCCAGGTAGCCGTGCCGCGGGCAGATCGAGAAGGTGGGGGTGACGGTCAGGTACGGCAGGCGGAAGCGACCGAGGGCGGTGCGCACCAGGGTCTTGCAGGCTTCGGCGGAGGAAATCCGCTCGGCCATGTAGAGATGCAGCACGGTGCCGCCGGTGTACTTGCATTGCAGGGCGTCCTGCAGCTCCAGCGCCTCGAACGGGTCGTCGGTGAAGCCCACCGGCAGTTGCGAGGAGTTGGTGTAGTAGGGCGCCTCCGGCGTGCCGGCCTGGAGGATGCGCGGATAGCGCTTGCGGTCCTCGCGGGCGAAGCGATAGGTGGTGCCCTCGGCGGGCGTGGCTTCCAGGTTGTAGAGGTGCCCGCTGTCCTCCTGGAAACCCACCAGCCGCGCGCGCACGTGATCGAGCAGGGCCAGGGCCATCTCGCGCCCGGCTTCGCTGTGCAGTCCCTCGCGGTCGTCGCTGAAGTTGCGCACCATCTCGTGCAGGCCGTTCACGCCGATGGTGGAGAAATGGTTGCGCAGGGTACCCAGGTAGCGTCGGGTGTAGGGATAGAGGCCGGCATCCATGTGCTGCTGGATCACCTTGCGCTTCAGCTCCAGGCTGGCGAAGGCGAGTTCGAGCAGGTGGTCGAGCTGGCGGTAGAGGCCGGCGGCGTCGCCACGGTGGCGATAGCCCAGGCGCGCGCAGTTGATCGTCACCACGCCCAGCGAGCCGGTCTGCTCCGCCGAGCCGAACAGGCCGTTGCCGCGTTTGAGCAGTTCGCGCACGTCCAGTTGCAGGCGGCAGCACATCGAGCGCACCTGGTTGGGCTGCATGTCCGAGTTGAGGAAGTTCTGGAAGTAGGGCAGGCCGTAGCGCGCGGTCATCTCGAACAGGCGCGTGGCGTTGTCGCTGTCCCAGGGGAAGTCGTGGGTGATGTTGTAGGTCGGGATCGGGAAGGTGAACACCCGGCCATGGGCGTCGCCGGCCTGCATCACCTCGATGTAGGCGCGGTTGATCAGGTCCATCTCGGCCTGCAGCTCGCCGTAGGCGAAGGGCATCTCCTCGCCGCCGATGCGCGGCACCTGGTCGCGCAGGTCGTCCGGGCAGACCCAGTCGAAGGTCAGGTTGGTGAAGGGCGTCTGGGTGCCCCAGCGCGACGGCACGTTGAGGTTGTAGATGAACTCCTGGAGGGCCTGGCGCACGCTGGCGTAGTCGAGGCGGTCCTTGCGCACGTAGGGCGCCAGGTAGGTATCGAAGGAACTGAAGGCCTGGGCCCCGGCCCATTCGTTCTGCAGGGTGCCGAGGAAGTTGACCATCTGCCCCAGGGCGCTGCCCAGGTGCTTCGGCGGACCGGCCTCGACCCGCCCCGGCACGCCGTTCAGGCCTTCGTTCAGCAAGGTGCGCAGCGACCAGCCGGCGCAATAGCCGGCGAGCATGTCGAGGTCGTGGATATGCAGGTCGGCGTCGCGGTGGGCGGCGGCGATGTCGGCATCGTAGACCTCGTCCAGCCAGTAGTTCGCGGTGACCTTGCCGGATACGTTGAGGATCAGCCCGCCGAGGGAATAGCCCTGGTTGGCGTTGGCTCGCACCCGCCAATCCTCGCGGGAAAGGTATTCGTTCATCGACGCGGCGACGTCTACCAGGGTCTTGCGCTCGCGGCGCAGCCGGCCATGGCGTTCGCGGTAGACCACGTAGGCGCGCGCCGTGGGGTAGTGGCCGGCTTCCATCAGCACCCGTTCGACCAGGTCCTGGACCCGTTCGATATCCAGGCAGGCGCGCTCCGGCAGGCGTTCCACCACGCGTTCGGCGAGCGCCTGCGCCTGCTGCGGGTCGAACTCGCCGGTGGCCTGGCCGGCGGCGGCGATGGCGCGTTCGATCTTGCCGGGATCGAAGGGGACTTCACGTCCGTTGCGCTTGAGCAGGGTGGCCGGCCAGGTAGCCTTCCGGGGCTGGGTCATTTCAATTTCTCCACAACATGATGTGTTTTGATTTTGCAAAACAACAAGATGTTGTGGATTCTGGCGAGCGACGCCGAGCCGGCGTTGATCTGCGTCAACGTCCGGCGGATTGCCCGGGTTCCATTGGAGGTATTCCCCGCGCCCGGGTGACGGCGTATCAGGCCTGGGCGAGGCGGGCGAAGACCACGTAGTTGTCCAACTGCTGCCAGACCGTGGCGGCCTCGGCGAAACCCGCCTGGCGCAGGGCGGCGAGATGGAAATCGAGCGAGCAGTCTTCGTCTTCGCTGGCGCGCCTGAGCGGGCGCCGCGCGAAATGGGCGTCGCGCTGCGCCTTCAGCGGGGCCAGCCGGGGGATCTGCGCGGCGCGTTGCCACCAGTCTTCCCAACTGTCCGCGCCGCTGGCCACGGAAGCCTGGAGGACCCGCTCGCGGTGCTTCCGGGACAATTCCGCGAGTCCCGGCCAGCGTCGGTCGTAGCGCATGTGGTCGGCGTTCAGCAGCACGCCGCCGGGGGCGAGCAGTTCGCCGGCCTGGGCGTAGAACCCGGCGAGTTCGGCGGGCGACAGCCAGTGCAACGCGGTGGAAGAGAGCAGCGCCGCGGGCCGTTCGCCGGCGAGGGACTCGCGCGCTTCGGCGACCCGTTCGGTCCAGCCTGGATCGGTGAGGTCGCACTCCACCACGCGGACCCGCTCGGCGAAACCGGCCAGCGCCGTACGCGCGATCTCCAGCAGCATGACGTCGGCGTCCAGCGCCACCACCCGCGCCGCCGGGAAGCGTTCGAGCAGGCGCCGGCCGAGGGAGCCCGGGCCGCAGGCGGCGTCGATGGCGGTGAAGCGCCCGTCGTGGCCGAAGAGGTCTTCGAGCAACTGGAACATCGCCTCGTAGCGCTCCTCGCGCTGGCGGATGTAGCCCTCCTGCTGGCGGTCCCAGCGTTCGAGGAGCGCCATGATCTGATCGGTTGCGGTCATCTATCCTCCTGGGGGGCATGCCCGGTTGAGAGTGGGGTCCTGTGCTTCGAGGGATACGGCGAGCGAGACGTTCCCTCTCCTCGATGAAGAAGAAACGGCGGGCATTCTTCATTCGAAGAAATGTTATGTTATAACTTATAAATATTCATAATTCATACCTGCCGACCATGACCCCTCATTCCTCCCCGCACCGTCTTCCTCCGCTGCGGCTGGCCCGCGCCGTGCCGTTCCTCTACCTGCTTCCCTGCCTGGCGCTGGCCGCGCCGGTCGACCTGGAGCCGACGGTGGTCAGCGCCACCACCACCGAGCGCAAGCTGCGCGACGCCCCGGCCAGCGTTTCGCTGATCGCCGCCGAGGACCTGCGGCGGCGCCCGGTGCGCGACCTGCAGGAAGCCCTGCGCGGTTCGGAAAGCCTGCAGTTCAACGGCGTCGGCATGTCCCGGCGGGGCATCAGCGTTCGCGGCATGTCCAGCGAGCACACCCTGGTGCTGGTGGACGGCCAGCGGATCTCCACCTCGTCCGGGGCCATCGCCCATTCCGACTTCGACCTCGGCTGGGTGCCGGTGGAGAGCATCGAGCGCATCGAGGTGGTACGCGGACCGATGTCCTCGCTCTACGGTTCGGAAGCCCTCGGCGGAGTGGTGAACGTGATCACCCGGCGCGCCACCGATACCTGGACGGGCAGCGGCCTGCTCGATGGCGGCGTGCGCGAGGACGGCCTCGGCGGGCAGAGCCACCAGCTCGGCGCCTATCTCGCCGGGCCGCTGGTCCCCGGCAAGCTGGGCCTCGCCCTGAACGGCGAGAGCCGCCGCCAGCAGGAAACCCCGGACGCCGACGAGCGCCGGCTCTCCGAGCTGGAAGGCGGCAACGCCGACAGCGGCGGGCTGAACCTCAGTTGGACCCCGGACGACGCCCAGCGCATCGACCTCGGCCACCAGCGCGGGCGCGAACGACGCTGGCGCAACAGCGAGACCGGGGGGCCGCGCTCGCGCTACTACGAGTCGCGCGACGTGATCGAACGCGAGCGCTGGTCGCTCGCCCACAATGGCCAGTGGGACTGGGGCAGCAGCCAGCTGCGCACCTACCGCAACCGCCTGGAGCGGCACAACGCGCGTTCCGACGGACAACCGCCGAGCAACCCGCAGCGTCTCACCGACAGCGTGGTCGACGGCCACCTCAGCGTGCCGGCCTTCGAGCGGCATCTCTTCACCCTCGGCGGCGAATGGCGCAAGGAAGAACTGGAGGATCGCTCGGTGAATACCGCCGGCGACGCCAGCGCGCGACACAAGGCGTTGTTCCTGCAGGACGAGATCGCCTTCGGCCCGGACTGGTCGCTGACCCTCGGCAGCCGCTTCGACAAGCACGAGGCGTTCGGCTGGGAAAGCAGTCCGCGCTTGTACCTGCTGCACCACCTTTCCGATGCGCTGACCCTGCGCGCCGGCGTCGGCCGCGGCTACAAGGCGCCGAGCCTGAAGCAGCTATCGCCGGAGTATGCGGCGGTCGGCGGCGGCGGGCGCTTCACCATCTACGGCAATCCCGACCTGAAGCCGGAGACCAATACGTCCTACGAACTGGGCGCCGACTACCAGGGCGACGGCTGGTCGCTGAAGGGCACGGTGTTCGAGAACGATGTCCGCGACCTGATCCAGACCGTCTGCGTAGCGCGCTGCGGGGTGCGCGGCGCCGAGGTGCGCAACTACGAGAACGTCGACAGGGCACGGATCCGCGGCCTCGAGCTGGGCGGCGGCGTGGACCTGCCGGCGGACCTGCGCTGGGAACTCAACTACACCTACCTCGACGCGCGCAACCGCACCGCCGGCCAGCGCCTCGGCGACCGCTCCCGGCACCTCGCCAACAGCCAATTGCGCTGGAGCCCCAATGCGCGCTTCAGCGCCCAGTTGCGCACCGAATACGTCGGCAGCCAGGTGGCCTACAGCAGCAACGTCGGCTACGCATTGCCGGCCTACAGCCTGTGGCACCTGGAGCTGAGCCAGAAACTCAGCGAGAACCTGACGCTGCGCGGCGGCATCGAGAACCTTGGCGACCAGCGCCTGGCCGACGACGACACGCACTTCACCTATGCCGAACCTGGGCGGACCTTCCATCTCGGTCTGGTGGCGAGCTTCTGATGCGCCGTTCGCTACTCTTCTGCGGCGCGCTGCTGGCCAGTCTCTGTGCCTGGGCGGAGCCGGCCCAGGTGCGTCTGCTCAGCAGCGATTTCGTCCTCCCGGGCAAGCACCAGCGCCTAGCCGGTTGGGCGCGCGAGGCCGGTGTCGAGTTGCGCGGCCTGCGCCTCGGTATCGGCGAGGCGCCGCCCGGCGACTGGCTGGACGGCGGCGACCTGCTGATCCTCGACACACCGCGGCCGACCGATCGCGCCCAGGTCGAGCAGGCGCTGGGCGAGCGCTTGCAAGGCGGGACGCAACCCTGGATCCGCGTCGGCGGCGGCCCGCCGGGCTTCGGCAACCTGCCGGCGGCGCTGGGCGGGCGCCTGGTCGGCTACTACGCGAACGGCGGCGAAGCCAACCTGCGCCGGCTGTTCGAGGCGGTCCGACGCTGGCATGCCGGCCTGCCCGTCGACGCGTTGCCGGCGCCGCAGTCCCTGGCGCAGGCCGGCTTCTATCATCCCGACGCACCGGCGCCGTTCGCCGGCCTCGCCGACTACCTGGCCTGGGGCGCCTCGCGCTGGGCCAGCGACGCCCCGCGCATCGCCTTCCTGATCCCGCGCGGCGCCATCGCCGACGCCCAGACCGGCGCCATCGACGAACTGTTGCGGCGTAGCGAGCGGCACGGCCAGGCGCCGCTGGCGGTGTGGTTCGACGACAGCGATCCGGAAGCGTTGAGGAAGTCCTTCGCTGGCGCCGATGTCCAGGCGCTGGTCAACCTGCAGCACCTGCAGAACGGCCCGGCGCGCCGTGCCGAGTTCCTCGCGCTGGACGTGCCGGTATTGCAGACCCTCGGCTACCGCGACGGCAACGAGGCCGACTGGCTGGCCGCCGCCAGCGGGGTGGCGCCGCGTACCGCGGCGGCCTTCCTCGGCATGCCGGAAACCTGGGGAATGAGCGATCCGCTGGTGATCAGCGCCCTGGAGAACGGCGAGCCGAAGCTGATGGCCGGGCAGGCCGAGGCCCTGCTGGACAAGCTCGACCGGCTGCTGCGCCTGCGTCGCCTGCCGGCGGCGGACAAGCACCTGGCGCTGATGTTCTGGAACCACCCGGAGGGCGAGAAGAACGTCGCCGCCTCGCATCTCAACGTACCGGCCAGCCTGGCCCGTCTCGGCGAGGCGCTGCGGGCGGCCGGCTACCGGGTTGCGACGAGCGACGAAAGCGCGCTGATCGATACCGCCCAGCGCCTGCTCGGCGGCTACTACCGGCCGCAGACCCTGGACGCGCTGTATCGCGACGGCCTCGCCGCGAGCCTGCCGCTGGACGCCTACCTGCACTGGTTCGAGGCGCTGCCGGCGGACCTGCGCGAGCAGCTGCGCGCGCGCTGGGGCGACCCGCGTCGACATTGGGCCCTGCGCGATATCGACGGCCAGCGACGCTTCGTGTTCCCGGCGGCGCGCCTGGGTAATCTGCTGCTGTTGCCGCAGCCGCCGCGCGCCGGCCGTCCGGGCGAGGCCTACCACGACAGCGCGGTGCCGCCGGACCATCTCTACCTGGCGGTCTACCAGTTCGTCCGCGAGGGTTTCGGCGCCGACGCGCTGATCCATTTCGGCACCCATGGCACCCAGGAATGGCTACCCGGCAAGGACCGCGGGCTGGCGGTGGGCGACTACCCGCTGCGGGCGCTCGGCGACCTGCCGGTGTTCTACCCGTACATCCAGGACAACGTTGGCGAGGCGATCCAGGCGCGCCGGCGCGGGCGCGCGGTCACCGTCAGCCACCAGACGCCGTCGTTCGCCCCGGCCGGGCTGTACGACGAACTGCGCGACCTGCACCAACTGATCCACGAATACCAGCAACTGGACGAGGGCGCGGTGCGCGAACGCAGCGCCGAGCAGATCCGCGCGGCGGTGCGGGCGGCGCACATGAACGACGACCTGGGCTGGAGCGAGGCAGCGATGCGCGAGGATTTCCCGGCGTTCCTCGGTGTGCTCCACGACCACCTGCACCGACTGGCCGGCTCGGCAATGCCGCTGGGGCTGCACACCTTCGGTGTCGCCGCGTCGCCGGAGCTGCGCCTGGGCACCGTCATGCAGCAGCTCGGCGAGCCCTACTACCGCGCGCTCGGTCTCGACCCCGACGAACTGTTCGCCGCCGATTTCAGGGCGCTGCGGGAAGGTCGTGCCTACCGCACGCTGCAACGCTACCTGCGCGACGGCGGCGAGATCGCCAAGGTGGCCGATCCGCTCCTGCGCGAGCAGTTGCTGCGCGCCCGCGAACTGGACCGCCAGCTCGCCGACACCGGCGAACTGGAGGCGCTGCTCGCCGGCCTCGCCGGGCGCTTCGTCGCGCCCGGGCCGGGCGGTGATCCGATCCGCAATCCGCAGGTACCCAGCGGGCGCAACCTGTTCGCCTTCGAGGCCGACAAGGTACCGACCCGCGCCGCCTACGAAGCCGGCGCCGAGGCCTTCGGCCAACTGCTGGAAAGCTACCGCGCCGAGCACCAGGGCAGGGCGCCGGAAAAGCTCGCCTTCAGCCTCTGGTCGTCGGAAACCATGCGCCACCTGGGCATCGTCGAAAGCCAGGCGCTGCACGCCCTCGGCCTGCGCCCGCGCTGGGACGCCGGTGGCCGCCTGCTGGCGCTGGACATCGTGCCGGCGGCGGAACTGGGGCGTCCACGGGTGGACGTGGTGCTACAGGTGACCAGTGTCTACCGCGACCAGTTCGACGGCTTCATGCGCCTGCTCGCCGAGGCCATCGAGCGCCTCGCCGCGCTGGACGAGCCGGGCAACCCGCTGGCGCGCAACAGCCAGGCGCTGGAGCGGCGCCTGCGCGAACGCGGCGTCGAAGCGCCACTGGCGCAGCGCCTGTCGCGCCTGCGGCTGTTCGGCAATGCGCCGGGCGACTACGGCACCGGGGTCACGCAACTGACCCTCGACTCCACCCGCTGGGACGACGACTCGGCGCTCGCCGAGCAGTTCCTCGGGCGCTTGCAATACGCCTATGGCAGTCGCGACTGGGGCGTGAAGCTGGATGGCGGCAACCTGTTCGCCGAACAGTTGAAGGGCGTACAGGCGGCGATCCTCTCGCGCTCCTCGACGCTCAACGGCGTGCTCTCCACCGGTCACCCGTTCGAGTACCTCGGCGGCCTGTCGCTGGCGGTACGCCACCTCGACGGCGCCAGCCCGGCGCTGTACATCGCCGACCTGCGCCAGCGCCAGCCGCGCACTACGGCCGCCGCGCAGTTCCTCGCCAGCGAGCTGCGCGGGCGCTACCTCAGCCCGCAGTGGATCGCCGCGATGCAGCGCGAGGGCTACGCCGGCAGCCTGGAAATGCTCGACCTGGCCAACAACCTGTGGGGCTGGCAGGCGGCGGATCGCAGCATGGTCCGCGCCGACCAGTGGCAGGCGTTGCACGACACCTTCGTCATGGACCGCCGCGAGCTGGGTCTCACCGAGTGGTTCGAAACGCACAATCCGACCGCCCAGGCACAGATCATCGCGCGCATGGCCGAGGCCATCCGCAAGGGCTACTGGGACGCCAGCGAGCAGACCCGCCGCGAACTGGCCGAGCGCTGGCGGCAACTGGCGGCCGCCGGCGCCGGCGAGGTCGGCGCGGCGACCACCCGTGAATTCATCGAACGGATGGCCGGCGGTTTCGGCGAGGCCGCGGCGCAGGCTGAGGGCGCGGCCGCGTCCGGTGCCGGCGAAACGGTCAGCGGCCGCGTCCTCGAAGAAGTCGCGCCGCCGCCGTCCGGCGAGCCGCAGCCGTGGCTCCGGCTGGCCGCCGCGGTGCTGCTCGCGCTGTTCGCCGCCGGCGCCGTCCGGCAATCCGTAGTCAATCGTCGTCCGATGGAAAATCGCTCATGAATGGTCTGGAAACCAGCCTCTACGAACTCACCCGCCTGTTCCTGCTGCCGGTGCTGCTGTTGATCCTCGCCGCGCTGGCCTACGCCTTCGTCGCCCTCGGCGGCTTCGCCATGGAAGCCTGGCAGCGCCGTCGCGGGCGCTACCGCTCGCGCCTGGCGGCCTGGCAGGCGCAGCATGGCGGCAACAGCGACGACCTCGAACTGTGGATCATGCAGCGCCTGGAATGGCTGCGGGTCACCTCGCGCAGCGCGCCGATGCTCGGCCTGGTGGCGACCATGATCCCCATGGGGCCGGCGCTGCTGGCGCTGACCCGCAACGACGCCCAGGGGATCGGCGAGAACCTGGTGGTGGCGTTTTCCGCGGTGATCCTGGCCCTGGTCGCCGCCAGCATCACCTTCTTCATCCTCACCGTGCGTCGCCGCTGGCTGCTCCAGGAACTGCGCGCCGTCGAACGCGCGCGGGAGGCCGGCTGATGCGTTTCCTCGAACACGACGAAGCGGACGATCCGATCCTCTCGATGGTCAACCTGATCGACCTGTTCCTGGTGGTGATCGGCATCCTCCTGATCGTCATCGTGCAGAACCCGCTCAACCCGTTCAGCCAGGACAAGGTGGTGGTGGTCGAGAATCCCGGCGAGGCGGACATGCGCATGCTGGTCAAGGACGGCAAGGAGCTGAAGCGCTACCAGGCCAGCGGCGAGATCGGCGAAGGGCAGGGCAGCCGCGCCGGGGTGACCTACCGCTTGGCCGACGGACGGATGATCTACGTGCCGGAGAGCGGCGGGGAGGCCGGCAAGTAGCGACGCGTACGGCGGAGAGCTGGGACTTTTGCCCGGAGTTCCCGGATAATGGCCGGTTTCCGTTTCTCTTGGTGCTCGCCGTGGAAGTAAAGGTCAATTTTCTCGATAACCTTCGACTGGAAGCCAGGTTCGATGATTTCACGGTGATCGCCGACCAGCCGATCCGCTACAAGGGCGACGGCTCCGCGCCGGGGCCGTTCGACTACTTCCTGGCGTCGTCGGCGCTGTGTGCCGCCTACTTCGTCAAGCTGTACTGCCAGACGCGCAACATCCCCACCGACAACATACGCCTGTCGCAGAACAACATCGTCGACCCGGAGAACCGCTACCGGCAGATCTTCAAGATCCAGGTGGAACTGCCGGCCGACATCTCGGAGAAGGACCGCCAGGGCATCCTCCGCTCCATCGACCGCTGCACGGTGAAGAAGGTGGTGCAGACCGGGCCCGAGTTCGTCATCGAGGAGGTCGACAACCTCGATGCCGACGCCCAGGCGCTGCTGATGCCCGGCACCGATGCCGCCGGCTGCACGCGCATCCCGGGCAAGGACCTGCCGCTGGAGCAGACCATCGCCAACCTGTCGGCCATCCTCGCCGGCCTCGGCATGAAGATCGAGATCGCCTCCTGGCGCAACATCGTGCCCAACGTCTGGTCGCTGCACATCCGCGATGCGCAGTCGCCGATGTGCTTCACCAACGGCAAGGGCGCGAGCAAGGAAAGCGCGCTGGCCTCGGCGCTGGGCGAATTCATCGAGCGGCTGAACTGCAACTTCTTCTACAACGACCAGTACTGGGGAGAAGAGATCGCCAATGCGGCGTTCGTCCATTACCCGGACGAACGCTGGTTCAAGCCCGGCCGCGACGATGCGCTGCCGCTGGGACTGCTCGACAGCCATTGCCTGGCGATCTACGACCCCGACGGCGAGCTGCGCGGCTCGCACCTGTACGACACCAACTCGGGCAACGTGCAGCGCGGTATCTGCGCCTTGCCCTTCGTGCGCCAGTCCGACGGCCAGGTGGTGTATTTCCCCTCCAACCTGATCGAGAACCTCTACCTCAGCAACGGCATGAGCGCCGGCAATACCCTGGCCGAGGCGCAGGTGCAGTGCCTGTCGGAGATCTTCGAGCGCGCGGTCAAGCGGCGAATCCTCGAAGGCGAGCTGGCGCTGCCGGACGTGCCGCCGGAGGTGCTGGCCAAGTACCCGGGCATCCTCGCCGGGATCCGCGGCCTGGAAGAGCAGGGCTTCCCGGTCCTGGTCAAGGACGCCTCGCTGGGCGGCGAATTCCCGGTGATGTGCGTGACCCTGATGAATCCGCGCACCGGCGGCGTGTTCGCTTCCTTCGGCGCCCACCCGAGCTTCGAGGTGGCCCTGGAGCGCAGCCTGACCGAACTGCTCCAGGGGCGCAGCTTCGAAGGCCTGAACGACCTGCCCCAGCCGACCTTCGAAAGCCATGCGCTGACCGAGCCGAACAACTTCGTCGAGCATTTCATCGATTCCAGCGGCGTGGTGTCCTGGCGCTTCTTCAGCGCCAAGGCCGATTTCCCGTTCGTCGAGTGGGACTTCACCCGGCAGGGCGAGGCTGCCAACGCCGAGGAAGCCGCGACCCTGTTCGGCATCCTCGAAGCCATGGGCAAGCAGGTCTACATGGCGGTGTACGAGCACCTCGGCGCTACGGCCTGCCGGATCCTGGTGCCGGGCTACTCGGAAATCTATCCGGTGGAAGACCTGATCTGGGACAACACCAACAAGGCCCTGGCGTTCCGCGAGGACATCCTCAACCTGCACCGCCTCGACGATGCTGCGCTCGGGGCGTTGCTGGAGCGCCTGGAAGACTGCGAGGTGGACGACTACACCGACATCACCACGCTGATCGGCGTCGAGTTCGACGACAACACGGTCTGGGGCCAACTGACCATCCTCGAGCTGAAAGTGCTCATCGGCCTCGCCCTGAAGCGCTTCGAAGACGCCAAGGAAGGCGTGGAGGCGTTCCTCCAGTACAACGACAACAGCGTCGAGCGCGGCCTGTTCTACCAGGCGCTGAACGTGGTGCTGGAGGTCGTCCTCGACGACGAGCTGGAGATCGCCGACTACGAGGCCAATTTCCGCCGCATGTTCGGCGACGCGCGGATGGACGCCGCGCTGGGCTCGGTGGACGGCAGCGTGCGCTTCTTCGGCCTGACCCCGACCAGCATGAAGCTGGAAGGGCTCGACCGGCACCTGCGGCTGATCGACAGCTACAAGAAGCTGCACGCGGCGCGAGCCAGGATGCAGCCCGTGGTGGGCGGCGAGGCCGGCGCTGCCGCGGCTGGCGGTCTCAAGCCTCGGCGCATGGCGATCCGCAAGCGCAAGTGAGGAGGGCGCCGAGGTCAGGGCGCGAGGATGATCATGAGGGAAACTTGATTTCATCACGAAGAAATTGAGTTTGTCTCATGGCATGAGTCTCCCGAGAATCCCTCCATCGACCTTTCGACTGGAGGAACACCCATGGCCCTGGCCCACACTCTCGGCTTCCCACGCATCGGACGCGATCGCGAACTGAAAAAAGCCCAGGAAGCGTTCTGGAAGGGCGAGCTGGACGAGGCCGGCCTGCGGGCCGTCGGCCGGCAGCTGCGCGCCACCCATTGGCAGGTACAGAAGGACGCCGGCATCCAGTTGCTGCCGGTCGGCGATTTCGCCTGGTATGACCAGGTGCTGACCCATTCGCTGACCTTCGGCGTGATCCCCGAGCGCTTCCGGGCGCACGGCGAGGCCGGGCCGACCCTGCATACCCTGTTCGGCATGGCCCGTGGCGTCAGCGACGACAGTTGTTGCGGCGGTGCCCATGCCCAGGAAATGACCAAGTGGTTCGACACCAACTATCACTACCTGGTCCCCGAGTTCAGCGCCGACCAGCAGTTCCAGCTGAGCTGGGAACAACTGTTCGAGGAGGTCGACGAGGCCAGGGCCCTCGGCCACCAGGTGAAGCCGGTGCTGATCGGTCCGCTGACCTACCTGTGGCTGGGCAAGGCCAAGGGCGCCGAGTTCGACAGGCTCGACCTGCTGGACCGCCTGCTGCCGCTCTACGGCCAGATCTTCCGTCGTCTCGCCGGCCAGGGTGTGGAGTGGGTGCAGATCGACGAGCCGATCCTGGTCCTCGACCTGCCGCAGGCATGGAAGAATGCCTTCGAGCGCGCCTACAACCTGCTACAGAGCGAGCCGCTGAAGAAGCTGGTCGCCACCTACTTCGGCGGCCTGGAAGACAACCTGGGCCTGGCCGCCAACCTCCCGGTGGACGGCCTGCACATCGACCTGGTGCGAGCGCCGGAACAGTATCCGAGCATCCTCGACCGCCTGCCGGCCTACAAGGTCGTCTCGCTGGGCCTGGTCAACGGGCGCAACGTCTGGCGCTGCGACCTGGAGAAAGCCCTGGAGGTGGTGCGCCATGCCCGGGAGCGCCTGGGCGAGCGGCTGTGGGTCGCGCCGTCCTGCTCGCTGCTGCACAGCCCGGTGGACCTGGAACGCGAAGACGGGCTGGACGCCGAGCTGAAGAGCTGGCTGGCCTTCGCCGTGCAGAAGTGCCGCGAAGTCGCGGTGCTGGCCCGTGCCGCCACTGAGCCGGAAGCCGCCGAGGTGCTTGCCGCCCTGGAAGAGAGCCGTGCGGTCCAGGCCAGCCGCGCTTCCTCGCCGCGAATCCACAAGCCGGCCGTGCAGGCGCGCCTGGCCGCGATCAAGGCCAGCGACGCCCAGCGTCGCTCGCCGTTCGCCGAACGCATCGCCAGGCAGCGTGCCGGGCTCGACCTGCCGGCGTTCCCGACCACTACCATCGGCTCTTTCCCGCAGACCTCGTCGATCCGCCTGGCCCGCCAGTCGTTCAAGCAGGGCAAGCTGAGCGAGGCCGAGTACATCGAGGCGATGCACAGCGAGATCCGCCATGCGGTGCAGATCCAGGAACAACTGGGGCTGGACGTGCTGGTACATGGCGAAGCCGAGCGCAACGACATGGTCGAGTACTTCGCCGAGCAACTGGACGGCTACGTCTTCACCCGCTTCGGCTGGGTGCAGAGCTACGGCTCGCGCTGCGTGAAGCCGGCGGTGATCTATGGCGACCTGAGCCGTCCGCGGGCCATGACCGTGGAGTGGATCAGGTACGCCCAGAGCCTTACCGACAAGGTGATGAAGGGCATGCTGACCGGCCCGGTGACCATGCTGATGTGGTCCTTCCCGCGCGAGGACGTGTCTCGCGAGGTGCAGGCGCGCCAGTTGGCCCTGGCGATCCGCGACGAAGTGGTCGACCTGGAGGCGGCCGGCATCAGGATCGTGCAGATCGACGAGGCGGCTTTCCGCGAAGGCCTGCCGCTGCGCCGCAACGCCTGGCCGCACTACCTGGAATGGGCCACCGAGGCCTTCCGCCTGTGCGCCTCCGGAGTCCGCGACGAAACCCAGATCCATACGCACATGTGCTACAGCGAGTTCAACGATGTGATCGAGTCCATCGCCGCCATGGACGCCGACGTGATCACCATCGAGACCTCGCGTTCGGACATGGAGCTGCTGGAGGCCTTCGAGCAGTTCGACTACCCGAACGAGATCGGTCCGGGCGTCTACGACATCCACTCGCCGCGCGTGCCGAGCCGGGAAGAGATCGTCGCGCTGCTGCGCAAGGCGGCCCGGCGGATACCCGCCGAGCGGCTCTGGGTCAACCCGGACTGCGGCCTGAAGACCCGCGCCTGGCCGGAAACCGAGGCGGCGCTGGTGAACATGGTCGCCGCTGCCCGCGAACTGCGTGGCGACCTCGCCCGCGGTTGACCGGCGGGGCTGGTGAGCGGAACGGGACGCCTGGCGTCCCGTTGCGCATTTGCACGTCGGTTCAGCGCGGAGCGTCCACCAGCGCCCGTAGCACATGGTCTTCCCAGACCCCGGCGATCTTCAGGTAGGCGCGGGCGTAGCCCTCCTTCTCGAAGCCGAGGCTTTCCAGCAGGCGCTCGCTGCGTGCGTTGCGCGGCAGATGGCTGGCCATGATCCGGTGCAGGCCGAGCTGCTCGAAGCAATACCGGTTGGCTACCCGCAGGGCACGCGCCATCAGGCCGCGGCCCTGTGCCGCAGCGGCCAGGGAAAAGCCCAGGTGGCAGGCCTGGAATACCCCGCGGACGATGTTGGTGTAGCTGCAGCGCCCCAGCACCTCGCCGTCGTCGGGATCGAGCAACAGCAGGAGAAGCGCCTCGCCTTCGTCCATGCTCGCCACCTGTAGCAGGGTGCGGGCGCGGGCGTTGTCCACGGAAAAATACCCCGGGTCGCGCAGCGGCTCCCACGGCGCCAGGTGCTCGCGGTTGGCGTTCTCGTAGCGGCTGGTCCGGACGAAATCGTCGGGTTGCAGCGCGCGCAGGAGGAAGTCTGCGTCGCGATGCAGTATCGGCACCTGCCGCCGGTTGCCCGGCAAGCCCCTCGGGTAGCCGGGCGGGAAGGGCGCCAGGGCAGACTTGAAGTCATTCATAGAACTTGCCCGCCAGCATCAGTTGCGCCGCGCGCCGCCAGGCATTCTCCGGCCTGGAATAGCCCGGCAGGCCGTCGCGGGAGTCCTCGCCCCAGGTCGCGGCGGCATCGAGGAAGCCACCGATGCTGCCGTTCTCCCAACCCAGCGGGCTGGGGCCGAACGGTTTCGGCGGGTTGGCGGCGGCGAGGCGGCGGTCTTCCTCCCAGTCCGCCGCCAGCGCGGCGAGGAAGCGCAGGAAACCCGCTTCGTCCTCGACCTGTTCGGCCAGCGCGTAGAGATCGGTTGCCATGTGCTTCCTCCTGGAGGTGGGGTTCGGGGGACGACGGCGCGAGGTCGGAGCGCGGTCAGGCCGGGCGCCTCTGGCCAATGCCGGCCTTGGCCACCGCGATCGGCAGGGCGTAGCGATCATAGCGCGGGCCGGCGCTTGCGTGGCTGATGGCGCGGACGCGGGGCCACGCCCGGCAGGGGACGGACGGTGCCGCGGGCGCCGAGGAAAATTGCCGGACCCCGATCTACACTGGCGTGTAGCGGCAGGACGACTATCTCCGGTTCTCCACTCCCTCGCGATGGACAGGTGCCATCAAGGAGTCGTGCGCGATGCTCTTCGGCAGAAAAAGCAGGGCGGTCGAAAGCGCCGCCAAGGATGAAGATGTAGCGTGGCGACTCGAGGCCATCGGGCAGAACGTCGCCACCATCCGATTCACTCCCGATGGCCAGATACTATCCGCCAACCCGCTGTTCCTCGCGGCGGTCGGCTATTCGGCGGACGAACTGGTCGGCAAGCACCACCGGATCTTCTGCGACGAGGACTACCAGGCCTCTGCCGCCTACGTGCGCTTCTGGAAGGAACTGGCCAGCGGCACGCCCCAGCGCGGTGTGTTCAAGCGCCTGCGACGCGACGGGTCGCCGATCTGGCTGGAGGCCACCTATTTCCCGGTGAAGAATGCCGAAGGGGCGGTCGTCGAGGTGCTGAAGATCGCCGCCGACGTGACCCGCAACCATTCCGAACTGCTCCTGCTCAACGCGATCAACGACTCCATACGCCAGTCCATGGCCGTCATCGAGTTCACCCCGGACGGCGAGATACTCGATGCCAACGAAAACTTCCTGCGTCTCTTCGGCTACAGCCTCAAGTCGCTCAAGGGCCAGCACCACCGCATGCTCTGCTTCGACGAGTTCTATCGGGAGAACCCGGATTTCTGGGCCCGGTTGCGGCACGGCGAATTCTCCCGCGGGCATTTCGAGCGCCGCACAGCCGCCGGTGAGCGGGTACATATCGAAGCCACCTACAACCCGGTCAAGGACGGTTCGGGGCGGATAATCAAGGTCATCAAGTTCGCCATCGACGTTACCGAACAGGTCAATCGCAACGAGGAAGTACGGCGCGCCGCCGAGCTGTCGTTCTCCACCGCGGAAGAGACCGCGCAGATTTCCACCCGCGGCATCGACTCCCTCGACCAGTCCGTCGCCCTGTCGGCCAAGACCCTGTCGATGGTCAACACCGCCGTCGGCCTGATTTCCCAGCTCACCCATCAGACCAAGGACATCGAGAACATCGTCACCACCATCCAGAGCGTCGCCGAACAGACCAACCTGCTGGCCCTCAACGCCGCCATCGAGGCTGCTCGCGCCGGCGACATGGGGCGCGGCTTCGCGGTGGTCGCCGACGAGGTGCGGCAACTGGCGGCGCGCACCAGCGGCGCCACGGTGGAGATCAAGAACGTGGTCACCGAGAACGTCAAGCTGACCCAGCAGATCAACCACAACATGCAGACCATCGAGTCCAGCGCCCAGGAGAACAACAACCAGATCACCACCGTGGCCGGCATCATGCAGGAGATCAGCAAGGGCGCCGAGCACGTGGCGCGGGTGGTGTCGAGCCTGTTCAAGTGAGGCGGAACCGGGACGGCGCCCGGTCGTGACTCTCCCACAAGGTGGCGAGCGCAGACTCCGCTCGCCACCCGCAGCGGAGTCGAACGCGACATGCCACCGAAGAACGTCCGCCTGATCCTCGGCCATCCCTCCGGCGACAGCTTCTGCGCCGCCAGCGCCTTGGCCGAGCGCCTGGCCTTCGGTTGCAAGCGTTCGAGGACAGCCTGGCGGGCGCGAGGATCGTGTGGGGCCGAAGACCGGCGCTCCGCGTAGCGAGCGGTTTTCGCCTGGAAGCACGGTTGCGGGAAAAGTTCCGCTGGAAACCCTCCGACTTGCAGAACACGAGGCGCCCCGCATTCCTTGGCACTGCGCTTGATCGCGGCGAAAAGACCCACGGAAAATCACCGGGTCGTTCAGTCTTTGCCAAAGGAAATCAGTATGAAGAACGCAATGGCCCTGACCCTGGCCGGCCTGCTGGCCGCTCCTTCCCTCGGCTTCGCCGCCGCGCCGGACGCAGTGATGGTCTTCGCCCGCCAGGGCGACAAGGGCAGCGTATCCGTCGGCGACAAGCACTTCCGCACCCAGGCCTTCAAGGTCCGCCTGGTGAATGCGGCGAAGACCGAGATCAGCCTGAAGAACAGCTGCCTGGTGGCGCAGTCCGCCGCCGGCCAGTCCTTCAGGCTGGATACCGTGGACGAGGAACTCACCGCCGAGACCCTCAAGCCGGGCGCCTCCGTCGAAGGCGACGCGATCTTCGCCTCCGAGGACGACGCGGTGTACGGCGCATCGCTGGTCAGGCTGAGCGACCGGTGCAAGTAGGCGACTAGCCGTTGCGCAGCGAAAGCCGCAGGGCAGCCTCGGCGGCTTTCGGGTGCGAGGAAACGGCTTTCGAAGGTTTTGGCGCGAATCTGAAATCATTCAGGGCGCGTTTCCGGTGCTTCTGGTTGCCTAGGCTGGGGGCCGAATTCCAGATACCCGGGGCCTAGGGGAGGGTATACATCGTTCCAGGCTGCGCCCGAGCGAGGCGCTCGACCCACAAGGCACGCCCGGCCCTCTCTCCCGTGTGCGGGAGAGGGTTGGGGTGAGGGCCAGCAGCACAATACCCGCCAACACCAGATTCCAAAATCCGAATCCGCACCACTCAAGCCGCGACTGGTCCTTGAACGTCACAGCCACTCCGCAGGCCTCCACTTGCCATGCATCTTGTCCTTGGTCGGTGAACCGCTGAATCTCTATGTCCATTGAGTCCCCCGGTTGATGGGCCGCCTGGCCAATTACGCTTGCCCAATCGATAGGCAAAAAAAGGCCAACCTTGCAGTCGGCCAGCAATGCGTGAGTTCCTGCAACAACAAGGTTGATCCCTTACAGCTGTACGCTCGAACGCCTTGGTCTGGTCGTCCGACCAGGGCTCCGAGGCTTCTTCCAGGTAAGCAACTATGACGCTATGCGCCGCAACGACGTTTGCGGATAGGCGCCGCCGCTCTGCCCAACCGAACGGGTCGACCATCGTTGCTCCTAGTACGCCTGTGCAATAAGGCGCACCTTCGAGCCATAGCCCACATCGGCGTAAGGTGCCAATGGGTTTGAAACGACGGGTTCGTAAGCGACCACGAATAAAAAAAGCCAACCGATCAGGTTGGCCAATTCCACACAGTATGAGCGCCTTGAAGCACTGGGGGTGCTGAGGGGCAGCGTCAGAATAGATCCACTACGTGACCCTTTCGCGACGGCAAAACCAAGGCCTGCGGCGGTCTAGCCTATGCCGTCAGTATCACGACAACGTCAGGTGCTTTGAAAGCTGTGATTCTTCACTGGCAATTCACGAATCCTCTGGCCCGTGGCGGCAAAGATGGCGTTAAGCACAGCTGGTGCGGCGACGCTGATCACAGGCTCACCGGCGCCACCCCAGAAGCCGCCAGACGGCATGATCACGGTATCCACCATTGGCATATCTGCGAGACGCATGACCTGGTACTGATGATAATTGGTCTGCTCAATCATGCCGTTCTCGACGGTGCATTCCCCATAGAGACAGGCCGAGAGACCGAAGGCGATACAACCTTCAGCCTGCCGTCTGACAAGTTCAGGGTTGACCACATGGCCGGGGTCGATCGAGGCGACGATGCGATGAATCCTTATGCGGCCATCCTTGACCGATACTTCCGCGACAGCGGCGACGTAGCTTCCATAGCCCATCGCAACGGCCAGACCTCGATGAACCCCCGGGGCTGGCGGTGTTGACCATTTCGCTCGCTCCGCAGCCGCTGTTAGTACAGCCAGGTGGTTCGGGTGCTCTCGCAGAAGTGCCTGGCGAAAGGCGAGTGGATCCTGGCCCGCAGCGTGCGCAACTTCGTCGAGGAAACACTCCAGGTAGATAATGTTCTGGTTGAGATGAACGCCCCGCCAGGAGCCGGGAGTGATGGCGGGCTGGCAGATGACATGGTCGATCAAGAGGTTCGGGATCGAATAGCCGAGCGTCTCTTCTGTCAGGCCGTGGAAGACATGCGGATCACCCGTGCCGCCATTGACTAGTCTGTGTGGCGCCCAAACTGCGCGGATCGACTGACCGGCGATGCGCATATGCAAAGCGGTCAGCTCGCCTTGTTCATTCAATGCAGCAGTCATTCTGGACTTGGTGACCGGGTGATAGGCGTCATGGGTCATATCCTCCTCGCGCGACCAGATGAGCTTGATCGGCGTGCCTGGAACCTGTTTGGCAATCAGAACGGCCTGCCGCACAAAGTCGGTATATAGACGCCGTCCGAAGCCCCCACCGAGGTGCAGCCGATAGACTTCGCACCTTTCGCGCGGGAGCCCGCTGGCGGAGGCTGTTGTTTCCAGGCATGAGGTCGAGTTTTGTGTCGCGACCCAGACCTCGCATTTGTCACGGGTGTAGAGCGCGGTTGCGTTGAGCGGCTCCATGGCGGCATGCGCCTGGTAGGGGTAGCTGTAGGTCGCGCTAATGGTTTCCGTCGCGTCTGTAAGTACCGACCTGGCATCGCCGATCTCATTCCCCACAAATCCTTTCTCGCGAGACAGGCCGGCGTCGAGCATCGCAGCAATCGATTCGCTGTTGAGGTCGCGATTCGGGCCGAGCTCCCACTCGATCGGCAAGGCTTCGATGGCGGATTTCGCCTGCCACCATCCATCAGCAACGACAGCAACAGTTGTCTCGTCGATCTGCAGCACATGGCGCACACCCGGCATTTTCGCCACTGCTTCGGCGTCGAAGCTTTTCACTCGGCCACCCTCGATCGGACAGGCACGAACCGTTGCGTTCAGCATTCCCGGCAACTTGAAGTCGACGCCGAAAACCTGCGCTCCAGTCAGCTTGTCGGCAGTATCTATGCGTCGCGCTGACGTACCGATGAGACGCCATTCGCCGGGATCCTTCAGCCTTACATCTTTCGGAACGGGTAGGGAGGAAGCGAGCCTGGCGACCTTGCCGTAGGTAATTGTGCGACCGGATGCCTGGTGAAAAATCTCGCCACGGGACACGCTGCACTCATCGGGATTGACGGACCAGACTCTGGCGGCCGCGGCAACCAGCATGAGCCGCGCCGTTGCTCCGGCCTGGCGCAGCCGCTGATGTTCCTCCCGGATCGAGCCGCTCCCACCCGTGCTGAGATCGCCCCAGACGTCACCTCGGGCAATGTTTCGGCTCGGCAGCGCATATTCGGTCTGGACGCGCGACCAGTCGCATTCCAGTTCTTCCACCACCAGCTGAGCGAGACCCGTGAGGCTGCCCTGGCCCATCTCCGACTTGGCCATTCGGAGAACGACCGTCTCATCGGGTTGAATCACGATCCAGGCGTTTACCTCGTCTGGTGCCGCCGTATCGGCCTGCGCGCCGGCCAGGTTGAAACCCAGGCTGAAACCTCCGGCGACAGTGGCGGAACCGACGATGAACCGGCGACGGGATAGCGTAATCATTGACGTCACCTCCCTCAGCCGCGATTGGACGAGCTGTCGTTGCGAGCGGCGAGCTTGATGGCGTCTCGGACTCGGTTATAGGTGCCGCAGCGGCAGATGTTGGTCATGCTCGCCGCAATATCCTCGTCGGACGGCTCGGCGTTCTGATCGAGGAGCGCTGCTGCCGCCATGATCATTCCCGATTGGCAGTAGCCGCATTGTGGAACTTCCAACTCGGCCCAGGCGCGCTGCACCGGATGCGAGGCGTCCTTCGATAGGCCCTCGATCGTCACGATGCGCCGGGACTGTTCGATCGTGGAGACGGGCAGAATGCAAGAGCGCATCGCGACGCCGTCGATATGGACTGTGCAGGCGCCGCACTGAGCGATCCCGCAGCCATACTTCGTTCCGGTGAGTCCCAAGTCTTCGCGTAGCACCCAAAGCAATGGCTTCGCTGCCTCGACTTCGACACTACGATCAGTGCCGTTGACATTGAGTCGTTGCATCCTGCGATCTCCTTTCAGAACTCCAGTGGGGAGAGCTGATCGTAATCAGAGACGGCTCGTGAGGTTTGCCAGGAATGGTGCGATTGATGTCAAAGTGTGCCGAGCGCCGCACAGACAAAGACTGTTGCACTCGATGGCAGGCTCCGCTGTGCAGCGGCTTGAGTCGCCAGCGCCCTATGGCGCGCTGCGGCCCAGGGGAAATTGCGCGGCTGTCGAAGTCTGCGGCAAATCGTCGGAGATCGGTGGCAAATGAACCACCGCTCGCAATCCATTGGGCATGTTGCACAGAATGATGTCGCCGCCGTGGGCCCGCACGATGGTCCGTGCTATAGGAAGTCCCAGACCTATGCCGCCGGTGCGCGAGTTACGCGATTGCTCCAATCGCACGAAAGGTAGAAACACGCGTTCAATCTCTTGGTCCGGAATACCCGGGCCGTTGTCCTCAATCTCGATGTCTACGCCGGTAGGCGAATGGCTTATCGAGACTTCGGCCCGATCTCCGTAGCGGAGTGCATTTTCGATCAGATTCCGGACCGCTCGACGAAGTGCCGCGGGCCTGCAGCGATAAGGGATGATGCCACGGTCTGTGAAATGGATATTGCGGCCGAGATCTGCGAGATCTGCACAAATACTGTCGACCAGGGCGGCGATATCGACTGGCCTGGTCGGTTCATCGATCGATTGTTCTTGTGTGAACTCGAGCGTGGCGTCGGTGATGGCCTGCATTTCGTTGATCGTGTCGAGCAGGCGCAGCTTCGTTTCCTCATCGTCGATGAACTCCGTCCGAAGACGCAATATCGTGATCGGCGTGCGCAGATCGTGCCCGATGGCGGCAAGCATTGCCGTCCGGTCTGCCAGGAATCGGGACAGGCGTTCCTGCATCTGGTTGAAGGCGACCGCTGTGCGCCGGATATCGTCCGGGCCTTCCTCGGGAATCCTTCCATTCTGCTCGCCGCGACCGAGCGATTCTGCCGCGGAAGTAAGACGCTGCATCGGCCGGGCAATGCGGCGGGCCACGACAACCGCAAGCACCGACAGCATGACCGCTGTGATAACCAGTGAAACGGTAGTTGGCGAGAGCCATATGAATTTCTTGGGGGGCTTCGCATAGGCGGCGTTCAGCCACATCCCATTGGGTAGCCGTGCCACCAGCCCGGCACCGTAATTGTCATCCAGACGCACGATCTGCGCAGGCGTTGGCCGTTCCGATGCGTTGAGTTCGATCGGCTGCCACTGGGCCTCCTGGATAGGGTTGGTGGACTGCAGCACCGGGCTGCGCGTCGTACCCCACGCGTCATCGCTTCCGTTGTCCGATCCCCAAGGGCCGTTCGACACATCGGAGGAAGCGGCGAAGTCTTGCCGAAGTGGAAGGTGCAGTTGATGCCAGGCGTAGCGGCTCCATGCGTCCAGGTTTTCAGGGCCTGCGGTGGTCAGCCAGAAGCGGGAATAATTGGTCCCCATGGCCTTCAGCAAGTCGTCCTGGTATGCAAGAGGGGTAGTTTCGATAAGCTGAGCGGCCGTCGCCGAACGAACCACAAACTCATCCAGCGCAATCTCGCGGAGTTCCGCCGCTCGCTGGTCGGCAGTGACGATGAAACCGATGCTCTGCGCGAGGAGCATGATGGGAAGCATGAACCAGATGATCTGCGCCGCGAGGCTCTTGGTCCAGAACCTGCTCATACCGTTCGGACCTCTACGGTTAAGCAGTAACCGCCGCCCCAATGGGTCTTGATGAGTTCCGGATTGCGAGGATCGGCCTCGATCTTTTTGCGTAGCCGGCTAACCTGGTTGTCGATGCTTCGGTCGAAGACGTCGCTGTCCCGCCCAACCGTGAGATCGAGCAATTGATCTCTCGTCAGGACTATCTGGGGGTGATCGAGAAGAACCATCAGCAGTCGATATTCGGCGCTGCTCAATGGCGTCGCCAAACCTCCCTCATTTAGAAGTTCTCGCTTGCTTACGTCGAGGATCCAGGGACCAAAGCGAAGTTGCTGGGCCTTCGGGCGCTGCTGTTTCGGCGGGAGGTTGTTAGCCCGCCGCAGGACCGCCTTGATTCGGGCTAGCAGCTCGCGGGTATTGAAGGGTTTGGTGACGTAGTCGTCTGCGCCCATCTCAAGGCCGACTATTCGGTCAATGTCGGTGGACACTGCTGTCAGAAGGATGACGGGGATGCTCGTGTTTTCGCGCAGGTATCGGCACAGCGACAGGCCGTCTTCACCCGGCATCATGATGTCGAGGACGATCAGGTCCGGGGTGTTCTTCAGCAACAGGCGGCGCATCATTTGCGCATCTTCGGCAGTGGTCACGTGAAAGCCCTTCTCGCTCAGATAACGACTGAGCAAGGTCCTGATCTCCTCGTGGTCATCAACGATCACGATATGCAAAGTGACTTCCTTCCTTCGGAGCCCGGTCGCAAACACTAACACCTGGAAAAAATCAGTTCCTCCGATTTTTGTAAAAGGACTTTGGAAGCACCTCGCCGTTCACATTGGGCTCGACGGATGGATGCTCGCCATGCCAGACATTGTGCGGATATTGGGAGGCATCATCATGAATTCCTCCTGAGTCCAGCCGGAGAATTGAGCTAGCGCGGCCGTGGGGCGGCCGAAGGCATATGCCAAGGTCCTGCGATGGTCCGCGCAGGAAAGTCGATAGCCTCAGTCCAGGAACAGGAGGAAGCGGGAAAAAATGCGCTACGGACCAGAGCGGTTCGGGAGCAGGGCTCCTTGATCGGCATTTCAGCGCTCTGATCTGGCTAGCCGACGCGATTGGCATCTTTGCGAGTTACGCGCGCACCCTAATCAAAGCAAGCGGAACTACCTCGGCAATCGCCAATGGGTTGCTTTGGGGGGAAGCAATTGCCTTCCTCCTGCGAGCCCCGTTCTTTACATACGGCGAGGCCACGTGGAGATTGCTCAATCCGCAGCCGGGGCCGGTGAAAAAAGGCGGGAATCGGCCGATTCTGTTGAAAACTCGAATCCTAGCCTTGCCCTCCTATGACTACGTCGACGCCGGCCTCATCCATTGGCCCTGATCGATCTGTTCAATCAGGCGAGCTGAATCAGGTCAGTCGATGGAGCCATGAAGAGCCCAGATGTACCCGAAAGGATCAACAAGGACGCCAAGCTCCATTCCGTCTTCGGATTGGTGCGTGAGTTGGTCACCTAACCGTTGAGATGAATGGGCCCTGATTTCGTAGATAACCAAGGGCCGCTTCTGGGCGTTTTCTGCCAGTCCAGATTGGTGAAACCAATACCAATGAGAGACGCCATACGCAGCTACCTTCCACCCAACTCTTCACCCATTCCTCCCCAACCTATACCCACTGACCGCCTCGTAAACCGCCTTCCGCAACCGGTTGATCCCGCCGATCGGCCGATGCTCCGGCAGCGCGTGCCAGGGGTTGAACGAGAGGTTGTCACAGAACAGGTTCTGTTCCCGGCTATCGAAATCCTGAGCTGGCACAATGATGTCGGCTATGGTAGCGAAGGGCGCGTCCGACTCCTTCCATTCGACGCTGGTGTCTTCGATGGGCATGTACTTGCCCGGGTCCTGGCGCTGCACCTGGAAGGCGTAGCAGGCGGGGGTGCGGTCGATGGAGAGTTGCTGGTACAGGGCGGCGCGGAGGAAGTTGGGCAGGTCCTGGTTCTGCTTCGGTAGCTGGTAGGCCGGGCACTTCTCCGGGGCGGGGACGACGCGGAACTTGATGTTGTGTTCGCCCAGCTTGTACGGCGAGATGCCGTTGTAGCCGGCGTGCAGCGGGCTGTCCGGGGCGGGGGCGAGGGTGCGCAGGGCGATCAGCAGGTGGCGCAGTTCCCAACTGGCGGGGTTCCAGTTGGGGAAGAAGGCCAGGGCTTTCTTGCCGTCGGCCTGGGCGGCGAAGTTCTGCCGGTATTCGGCGATGTCGCGGATGAAGAACACCGGCTGGTTGAACATGACGAAGTCCTGCTCGCCGTCATGGCCGCGGCCGGGCAGGAGTTTTTCGCCGGGCACGTCGAGCAGCTTGATGGCCATGCCGCGCGCGTCGTTCTTGCTGTCGAACTGCGGGTAGGCGTTGCCGTTGGAGAAGCGCACCCAGGCGTTCCAGCTTTTGCCCGCTTCGGCGAACACGCCGCGACGCAGGGTTGGGTCGAGGTCGGCGCGTACCTTGAATTCGGCCTTCACGCAGCCGTGGGCCTTGGCGTGGGCATCGCGCAGGACGCGGGTGTTGTCGCGGTGCTGTTCGACCACGCGGATGGCGTCCTGGATGATCGCTTGGGTGATGCGGGCTTCGTCCGGGGCGATCTGCTCTTCCGCGGACACCGGGCCGGAGAATTTCCAGGCGTAGTAGAGGCTGCCGATGGCCCAGCCGCCGAGGCCGACGGCCAGCAGCAGGAGGAGCAGGCGGCCGAGCCATTTGCCGAGGAACAGCCAGGCGTGGGTGAGGAGTGCGCGCATGGAGTGGGTGTCCTTGGTGGTGTGCGTTGGCTGTGGGCTTTTATTTATTCTTCTTGGGCGGGGAGTGCGCCACGATTGCTTCTCCCCGTCCTCTGGCTAGGCGTCCCCCCTGAAGGGAGAGGGGCTGCTCGGGGTGGAGAGGGGCGGCGGCGCCATGCCTCGCGCTTCTCCACTTCTCAGGTTCAGCGTTGCGCGGTCCGTTGCTCCGGCGCCGGGCATTTCGGGCCGGGCGTCCAGGGTGGGGTCTGGGCCGGGACCAGGCGGCGCTCGAATTCGGGGTTGCCGAGCACCTTCAGGTATTCCACCAGCGCCCAGCGTTCTTCCGGGCTGAGGGCGCGGCCGATCACGCCGTTCTGCCGGCAGCCGTCGCGGAATTCGTGGCCGCTGTTGCGGTTGCCGGTGAGACGGGTGTCGAGGAGGAAGCCACCGGGGAATTTCTCGGTGCGGAATCCGACGAATTTCGGATCGAATTCGAAGGTGCCGACGTAGAACTGCGGCGAGCGTTCGGCGGCCGGGGAGAGCAGTTGGAACAGGTTGGGCACCGAGCCGTTGTGCAGGAACGGCGGGGTCGCCCAGACGCCGTCCAGCGGGCGGGCCTTGTAGGCGCGCAGTTCCTGTACGCCGATCGGCAGGTCGAAGCCGTTCATGGTCTTCTGCTGTTCCGGCGGGATGCCGGCGTCCCGGTAGGCGCGCTGCTCGACGAAGGCGGTGATGTAGGCCAGGCCCTTGGCCGAGGACAGTTGCGAGAGGTCGAGTTGCTGCGGATCGGCGCCGATCAGCTGGACGTTCATCCGCGCCAGTTCGTCGACGCTCCAGCCGAGCTTGCGCAGGTCGTAGCGGTGGTCGGCGATGTTGTCGGCGGTGGTCGGATCGGTGCCGATCACCTCGGTCGGCACCATGTGCATGCGCCACTCGGGATTGCGTCCGGGGGCGGCGTATTCCGCCGGTTGCACCTTGGGTGCATGGCAGAAGGCGCAGTTGGCTTCGAACAGGGCGCGGCCCTGGGAGGCGCGTTGCAGGTCGATGCGGCCGAAGAGGTCTTCCGGCCAGGTCGGCGGTTTCAGTTGTTGCAGGGTTTCTTCCAGGGCGTGCAGGTCGTGCAGGCGTACGCTGGAGGCGTAGCGCTGCTCGCCCCGCAGCGGCTGGCCGTGCTCGTCGAAGATCTGCAGGCGCGCGCCGACGCCGAGGGCCTCGCCGATATTGCGCGCCATCGGCTGCATGGCCGAGCCGTTCCATTGCACCCAGTCGAATTTCCAGATGTCCCAGACCTGCGGATAGCTCACCGGGGCGTTGGCGACGCGGTAGTTGCCCGGGTCGATGGCATCGCCGAAGACGCTGTTGGCGATGCGCCCGAAGGCGTCGGTGCGGCCGGGGCCTTCCTCGGTGGGGTAGAGGTGGCGGCGGGTGTCGTTCCAGGCGGTGCGCAGGAGGGTGTCGAGCACGGCCTTGAAGTCGGCGCGCAGTTGCGACTTGTCCTGTTCGTAGCGTTCGCCGAGGACTTTCCTGGCGAAGCGGTTGAACTTGAACGGGTTGTAGTAGGTGGCGGCCATGCTCGCGCCGAGCGCCTGGCCGAAGGCGCCGCCGCGCAGGGTCGGCACGGTGGCGGCGATGGAGTGCATGGCGGCGCCGCCGTCGATGCGCAGCGACTTGCCCTGGTAGCGCAGTTCGCCAGTGTGGCAGGCGGCGCAGGTGATGTCCAGGTAGCGGGTGCCGGTCTTCTCGTCGCGGTGCTGGCTGAAGCCCACCGGCAGGTTGCCGGGGTTGAGGTCGCTGGCCTTCTGCTGCGGATCGACGAGGAAGCCGAAGCGGGCGAGGTATTCGGGGGCGGCGAAGGGTTCTTCGGAGAAGGGCAGTTCGAGGGCGGTGAACCAGTCGTAGTGCAGGCCCTTCACCAGGGTGCCCTGGGGCGTGTAGTAGAAGCGCTGGCGGGCCTCGTCCTTCCATTGCGGCAGGTAGCGTACCTCGCTCGGCGCCTGGTAGTGGGGCAGGTTGGGATTGGCGACGTAGTAGACCACCACCCCGACGACCGCCAGCACGATCACGCCGACAACCAGCAGAGCCTTTTTCACGGTGCGCATCAGGAACGTCCTTGTAGGCCTTTTTTTGGCACCGTTATGCCAAGGCGTTGGCATATTGGCAAGCTGCTATCAGCTTTTTTGACAAGGTTTTCTTGACAGCGAACGGGTGAAACGTTTGCGCAGGCCTCGCCTGGCGATGTTGGCGACGAAAGCTCGGTATTTCACCGGAGAAAGGTGGACGCCGGAGCGTCGTGAAACGGCAGGGCGAGGCGCCGGTGGCCTGCCGGTCAGAGACCGGAGAAGGCCAGCCAGGCGATGATTGCGGCGTAGAGCATCCAGGTGGGATCGGTACGGCGGTCGAGCAGGGCTTTCATTTCTTCGCCTCCGCGCTCCAGAAGCCCTGGGCGTTGCGGAAGGGCTGGCGGGCCAGTTGTTCCAGGCGGGTGATGCCGTCGGCGCGCATGGCATTGATCAGGGCCGAGAAGGATTTGGCGGAGTAGCTCATGGTGTCGTCTCCAGTTCCGTTCTGGTTATTCGGGGATCTGGCGACTATGTAAACATCGGCGTTGGCGAATGAAAAATGGATAGTCTCACTAGCCACTATCGATGGAATTGATTGATAGGCGAGAACATCTCCCCGCCGCAGGGCGGGGCGATGCGGATCATTCCGGGTTGAACAGGATCACCGCCGCGCGCAGCTTGCTGCGGCCGAAGCGGCTCATCTTGTCGAACTCGGCGTGGCTTACCGGGATGTGCTGGCAGTCCAGCGGCTGGCGGTGCTGGCTGTGGTCGACGTCGGGATCGTGGAGGTAGACGAAGTCCTCGTCGTAGTGGGTGACCAGCACCCAGTGCGGGGCCTTGGAGCGGGTCAGGCGGTAGCTGCTGATCAGCACCAGCGGCTGGCCGCCCCGGGCCAGCTGGCGCGGGATGTCGAGCCTGGCCGAGCGCTTCTGCTCGACGCCCGAGGCGTCCAGTTCCTCGCAGAAGTCCTCGTGGACCAGGCGCATCACCGCCTTCTTGTCTTCGTTGCGTACGCCGTCGAGGAACAGCGGGCCGCTGGCGGACAGCACCAGCTTGACCCGGAAGCCGCGCCGCCAGGCGGCCAGCGCCAGGCCCTGGGGGCTACAGCCGCCGTGCCCGGCGGTCATGTAGATGGTGGTCGCCTCGCGCCACAGGCGCAGTTCCTCGCGGCGGGTCAACTGGCGCTCCGGTTGCAGCGCGCCCATGGCCATCAGCAGGCAGGCCGGGCCGCAGGTGAAATCGGTGGTCTGCCGGTAGAAGGGCACGTGGCGGCGCTGGTCGTGGCCGGGGTTGCGGATGCGTTTCTCGAAGCGCAGCGCTTCGCTGTGGTCCTCGTAGTAGTCGCGCACGGTGGCGAAGGGACGGTAGCCGTTGCGCTCGTAGAGGGCGATGGCGCCACGGTTGTCCGGGCGCACTTCCAGGCGCATGTAGGCGCGGTCGTTGTCCCGCGCGGCCTGCTCGGCGGCTTCCAGCAGCTTCTGGCCGAGGCCGATGCCGCGGGCGCGCGGGTCGATGGCGATGGAGTAGAGGCGGGCCAGCGAGGTGCCTTCGTGGAACAGCACCAGGGCGTAGCCGAGCACGCCGCCGTCGCCCTCGGCTACCGTCAGGCTGGCGTGGGCGCGGGTGAGCATCCACTGGAAGTTGCGGCGGGACAGGCGATCGTAGTCGAAGCAGCGGTTTTCCAGCTCGACCAGGGCGGACAGGTCGTCCGCGCCGGCCGGGCGGAGGGTCAGGTTCATAGCGGTCTCCACGGCCGCGGGCGGGAACTTCCGCGCGGGCGTGCTGTAATGGGTGCTGTACGCTTCGGTTTGCTGGCAGGCGCCATAGAGCGGTTTCGCAAGGGACTCCCGCCGAGTATTGGCCGGGATGCGTGCGCCGGCAAGCCGGTTCCGAATGCGCCGTGGTTTCGCTGTCCCCCCGGGAGGTGTCGTGAGCAAGCTGTTCATCATCGTGGAACGCCAGGAAGACTGGACGTCCTATTACCCCAGCGAGGATGTGGTCACCGCCCAGGAATACCTGGAATTGCCCATCGACGACGACACCGGCAAGCGGGTCCAGGTGATCAACCTGTGCCGGCACTACAAGTACCTGCGCCATGGCTACTACTGCTCGCTGCTCGCCGAGGCGCGCGGGCACAAGGTGATCCCCTCGGTGCGGACGATCAGCGAGCTGGCCAGGAAGTCGCTGTACAGCCTGGTCCTGGAAGATCTCGACCGCACCCTGGACAAGGCCCTGGCCGCGCACCCCTACGGCAGCACCGATGGTTTCACCCTGACCCTGTATTTCGGCCGTACCGACATCGAGCCGCTGCAGGACCTGGCGCGACAGTTGTTCGAGGCGTTTCCCTGCCCGTTGCTGCTGGTGGAGTTCAAGCGCAACCGCACCTGGCACATCGAGGGCATCAAGCCCGGCGCCATCCACAAGCTGCGCGAGGACCAGGAGGACCTCTTCGCCAACGCCCTGGACAGCTTCAGCCGGCAGATCTGGCGCAAGCCGCGTTCGCGCAAGCCGTTCCGCTACGACCTGGCGATTCTCCACGACCCCGGCGAGGCGTTCCCGCCGTCCGATGCCAAGGCGCTGAAGAACTTCGTGCGGGTCGGCCGCAGCCTCGGCATCGACGTCGACCTGATCGAGCGCAAGGACTATTCGCGGATCGCCGAGTACGACGCGCTGTTCATCCGCGAGACCACCAATGTCGCCGACCACACCTACCGTTTCGCCAAGAAGGCCGAGAGCGAAGGGTTGGTGGTGATGGACGACCCGGTGTCGATCCTGCGCTGCACCAACAAGGTGTACCTGGCCGACCTGCTGCGCAGCCACAAGCTGGGCATGCCGGCCACGGAGATTCTCTACAAGGAGAACCCGCAGGAACTGGAGAAGGTCGGCGAGCGCCTGGGCTTCCCGCTGGTGCTGAAGATTCCCGACGGCAGCTTCTCGCGCGGGGTGATCAAGGTGGAGGACCAGGAGCAGTTGCTGGCGGCCAGCGCCGAGCTGTTCGAGCGCTCGGTGCTGATCCTTGCCCAGGAGTTCTTCTATACCGAGTACGACTGGCGTATCGGCGTGCTCAACCGCAAGCCGATCTTCGCCTGCCAGTACTTCATGTCCAAGGGCCACTGGCAGATCTACGACCACAGCCCGGACGCCGAGGAGGTCAGCGGCGATTTCCGCACCATGCCCGTGCACGAGGCGCCGCGCAAGGTGGTGGAGCTGGCGGTGAAGACCGCCAATCTGATCGGCGACGGCCTCTACGGGGTGGACCTGAAGCAGGCCGGCGACAAGGTGGTGGTGATCGAGGTGAACGACAACCCGAACATCGACTGCGGGGTGGAGGATGTCTACCTCGGCGACGACCTCTACAAGCTGGTCCTGGAGGAGTTCGTCCGGCGCCTGGAAGTCAAGCGTCGCGGCTACGACTGATAAGACGATTTCGGCATTGGCGATATAAACAAAGATTCACTTTCGCGCGTCAAAAAATTGCTAGATTTTCCTTTCAGAGCGCCAACATGCCGTTTTTATGACGGTTCAAAGAATTGGCGCCGCAAAGGAGCACACATGTTAGATGCATCGAACCTCCGCCGTCTGCTGGTGGTGGACCCGTGCGACGATTGCCGGCGCCTGTTGCCGGGCCTTCGCGAGGCGGGTTGGGCAGTGGACAGCTGCGCGCTGGAAACGGCGCGCGAACGCGCTTGCGACGTCGGCCTGCTGCGCCTGCGGCCGTTCCACCTGGAGCGGCCGGAAACGGTGAAGGACCTGATCAGCCGCAGCGGCACCGAGTGGATCGCCGTGCTCAGCCCGGACACCTTGCCGCTGAATGGCGTCGGCGATTTCGTCTGCGAATGGTTCTTCGACTTCCATACCTTGCCGTTCGACATGGCGCGGGTGCAGGTGACCCTCGGCCGCGCCTTTGGCATGGCCCGCCTGCGCGGGCGCGGCACGGTGCCCGGCGATGCCGAGGGCGAGCACGAACTGCTCGGCGAGAGCCTGGCCGTACGCGACCTGCGCCGGCTGCTGGCGAAGCTGGCGCCGACCGACTCGCCGGTACTGATCCGTGGCGAGAGCGGCACCGGCAAGGAACTGGTCGCGCGTACCCTGCACCGGCAGTCGCGGCGCGCGGACAAGCCGTTCGTCGCGATCAACTGCGGGGCGATTCCCGAGCACCTGATCCAGTCCGAGCTGTTCGGCCACGAGAAGGGCGCCTTCACCGGCGCGCACCAGCGCAAGGTCGGTCGGATCGAGGCGGCCGACGGCGGCACTCTGTTCCTCGACGAGATCGGCGACCTGCCGCTGGAGTTGCAGGCCAACCTGTTGCGCTTTCTCCAGGAACAGCAGATCGAGCGGGTCGGCGGTAACCGGCCGGTCGAGGTGGACGTGCGGGTGCTGGCGGCGACCCATGTCGACCTGGAGGCGGCGATCGACGCCGGGACCTTCCGCGAGGACCTCTACTACCGGCTCAATGTCCTGCAGGTCGGCACCGCGCCGTTGCGCGAACGGAGCGAGGACCTGCCGCTGCTGGCCAATCATTTCTCCCGGCTCTACAGCCTGGAGACCGGCCGCCGCCCGCGCCGCTTCAGCGAGGACGCGCTGGCGGCGATGGCGATGCACGCCTGGCCGGGCAACGTCCGCGAACTGGCCAACCGGGTGCGTCGCGGGTTGGTCCTGGCGGAGGGGCGGCAGATCGAGGCCCAGGACCTCGGCCTGGAATGCGCGCGCGGCGACGGCCCGCCGTTGTCCAGCCTGGAGGTCTACAAGCTCTGCGCCGAGCGCCAGGCGATGTGCGACGCGCTGGCCCGCTACGGCGACAACCTCAGCGTGGCCGCGCGGATGCTCGGGGTGTCGCGGCCGACCTTCTACCGCCTGTTGCACAAGCACCGGTTGCGCTGAGCGGGCGGCGGGAGATGTGCCGGCCAAGCAAAATATCCTGCGTTTCCCAGCCGTAGCGAACTAGAATCCAACCGATCCCGACCGGTTCGCGACAGTTGCTCATGGCGATTGACAGAATCTGTCAGATAGACGCATATTCACCTAACGCAAACGTTTGCGTCTGGATAATCTCCTGGAAAAGCCTCAATACAACGATAAGAAAAGCTGGAGGATACACCATGAAGCGGGTCGCTTCCCGGCGCCTGTTGGCTGCCGTTGTGCTGACTGCCTGTTCCTCGTTCCTGCCCCTGTCCGCCGTCCACGCGGAAACTCCCGAGAAGCCCAGGATCGCGCTGGTGATGAAGTCGCTGGCGAACGAGTTCTTCCTGACCATGGAGGACGGCGCCAAGGCCTACCAGAAGGAGCATGCCGACCGGTTCGAACTGGTTTCCAACGGCATCAAGGACGAGACCGATACCTCCAGCCAGATCCGCATCGTCGAGCAGATGATCGTTTCCGGGGTCGACGCACTGGTGATCGCGCCGGCCGATTCCAAGGCGCTGGTGCCGGTGGTGAAGAAAGCGCTGGACGCCGGCATCGTGGTGGTCAACATCGACAACCGCTTCGACCCGCAGGTGCTGCAGGCGAAGAAGATCGGCGTGCCCTTCGTCGGGCCCGACAACCGCAAGGGTGCGCGGCTGGTCGGCGAGTACCTGGCGAAGCGACTGAAGGCCGGCGACGAGGTCGGCATCATCGAAGGGGTCTCCACGACCACCAATGCCCAGCAGCGCACCGCCGGCTTCAAGGATGCGATGGACGCGGCGGGGATGAAGATCGTCTCCTTGCAGTCGGGCAACTGGGAAATCGAGAAGGGCAACGCGGTGGCCTCGGCGATGCTCAACGAGCATCCTGACCTCAAGGCGCTGCTCGCCGGCAACGACAGCATGGCCCTCGGCGCGGTATCGGCGGTGCGCGCGGCGGGCCGCGCCGGGCAGGTGAAGGTGGTCGGCTACGACAATATCCAGGCGATCAAGCCGATGCTCAAGGATGGCCGGGTGCTGGCTACTGCCGACCAGTTCGCCGCGAAGCAGGCGGTGTTCGGTATCCAGACCGCGCTCAAGCTGCTTGCTGGGCAAGCCCCGGAACATGAGAAGGACGGCGTGGTCGAGACGCCTGTCGAGTTGGTGACCGCGCCCTGATCCGTCCGATGGAGCCTTCCCATGTCTAGCGACGCATTGCCGCTGCTGAGCATCCGCGGGGTCGGCAAGACCTACGCGCAGCCGGTGCTGGCGGAGATCGACCTGCAACTGTTCGGCGGCGAGGTGCTGGCCCTGACCGGCGAGAACGGCGCCGGCAAGAGCACCCTGTCGAAGATCGTCGGCGGCCTGGAACGTCCCGGCGCCGGCAGCCTGGAGCTCCTCGGCCGGCCCTACGCCCCCGCTAGCCGCCGCGAGGCCGAGGCGCTGGGCGTGCGCATGGTGATGCAGGAACTGAACCTGCTGCCGACCCTGTCGGTGGCGGAGAACCTGTTCCTCCACGACCTGCCCCGGCGCGCCGGCTGGATCGACCGTCGGCGCCTGCGCGCGGCGGCCCGCGAGGCGATGGCCCAGGTCGGCCTGGAGGCGATCGATCCCGACACGCTGGTCGGCGACCTCGGTATCGGCCACCAGCAGATGGTCGAGATCGCCCGCAACCTGATCGGCGACTGCCGCTTGCTGATCCTCGACGAACCCACGGCGATGCTTACCGCGCGCGAGGTGGACATGCTCTTCGAGCAGGTCGAGCGGCTGCGCGAACGCGGCGTGGCGATCGTCTACATCTCCCATCGCCTGGAAGAGCTGGCGCGGATTTCGCAGCGCATCGCGGTGTTGCGCGATGGCCGCCTGGTCTGCGTCGAGCCGATCGAGCGCTACGACGCCGACCAACTGGTGACCCTGATGGTCGGCCGCGAACTGGGCGAGCGCTTCGACCTGGGCCCACGGCAGACCGGTGCGCCGCTGCTGCGGGTGGAGCGGCTGAGCCGGCGCGGCAAGGTGCATGAGGTGTCGTTCGAGGTGCGCGCGGGGGAGATCTTCGGCATTTCCGGACTGATCGGCTCCGGGCGCACCGAATTGTTGCGCCTGATCTACGGCGCCGACCGCGCCGACGGTGGGCAGGTCCTGCTCGGCGATCCGCCGCAGCGCCTGAGCCTGCGTTCGCCGGCCGACTCGGTGCGCCAGGGGGTGGCGCTGATCACCGAGGACCGCAAGGGCGAGGGCCTGCTGCTGGACCAGTCGATCAGCGCCAACCTGGCCCTGGGCAACCTGCCGGCGCTGGCGCGCCACGGGGTGATCGACCGGCGCCGCGAGGAAGCCCTGGCGCGGCGCCAGGTGGAGGCGCTGCGGGTGCGCTGCGCGGACACCGCGCAGGCGGTGGGCGAACTGTCCGGCGGCAACCAGCAGAAGGTGGTGATCGGCCGCTGGCTGGAGCGCGACTGCCAGGTGCTGCTGTTCGACGAGCCGACCCGTGGCATCGATGTCGGCGCCAAGTTCGACATCTATGCCTTGCTCGCCGAGTTGACCCGCCGGGGCAAGGCGCTGGTGGTGGTGTCCAGCGACCTGCGCGAGCTGATGCTGATCTGCGATCGCATCGGCGTGCTCTCGGCGGGACGCCTGGTGGACACCTTCGAGCGTGACGCCTGGACCCAGGACGCGCTGCTGGCGGCGGCCTTCGCCGGTTACAAGAAACGCGACGCGCTGCTGGCGACGTCGTGAACACGCAACGCAAGGAACCAGAAATGAGCGACCCGACGTCTTCCGCTACCGCCGCCGCAGCGCCAACCCTGCGACGCGGCAACTATTTCGGCCTGGGCACCTACCTCGGCCTGGCCGGCGCGCTGCTGGCGATGATCGCGCTGTTCTCGGCGCTGAGCAGCCACTTCCTCAGCTATGGCACCTTCCTCGCCATCGCCAACCAGATCCCCGACCTGGTGGTGCTGGCGGTGGGCATGACCTTCATCCTGATCGTCGGCGGCATCGATCTCTCGGTAGGTTCGGTGCTGGCCCTGGCGGCCTCGGCGGTAAGCCTGGCGACGCTCGGCTGGGGCTGGGGCGTGCTGCCGGCGGCGATGCTCGGGATGGCCTGCGCGACCCTGGCCGGCTGCGTCACCGGTTCGATCACGGTGGCCTGGCGGATTCCCTCGTTCATCGTGTCCCTCGGGGTGCTGGAGATGGCCCGTGGGCTGGCCTACCAGATGACCGACTCGCGCACGGCCTATATCGGCGACGCCTATGCCTGGCTGTCCAATCCGCTGGCGTTCGGCATCTCGCCGGCCTTCGTGATCGCCCTGCTGGTGATGTTCGCCGCCCAGGCGGTGCTCACCCGCACGGTGTTCGGCCGCTACCTGATCGGCATCGGCACCAACGAAGAAGCGGTGCGATTGGCCGGTGTGAACCCGAAACCCTATAAGATTGCAGTATTCGCCCTGATGGGGCTGCTCGCCGGGTTGGCCGCGCTGTTCCAGATCTCGCGTCTGGAAGCGGCCGATCCCAACGCCGGGGTCGGCCTGGAACTCCAGGTCATCGCCGCGGTGGTGATCGGCGGCACCAGCCTGATGGGCGGGCGAGGTTCGGTGGTCAGCACCTTCTTCGGCGTGCTGATCATTTCCGTATTGGCGGCGGGGCTGGCGCAGATCGGTGCGTCGGAGCCGACCAAACGAATCATTACCGGGGCGGTGATCGTGGTAGCGGTGGTGCTGGATACCTACCGCAGCCATCGCGCCCGCAGACAGGGCTGAACGATGGCGACAATGAAGGACGTGGCGGCGATGGCGGGGGTTTCCTTCACCACCGTATCGCATGTGGTGAACAGGACGCGGCCGGTCAGCGACGCGGTGCGCAAGAAGGTCGAGGACGCCATCGCGCAGCTGCACTACGTGCCCAGCGCGGTGGCGCGCTCGCTGAAGGTGCGCACCACCTCGATCATCGGCTTGCTGGTGCCGAACAGTACCAACCCGTATTTCGCCGAGCTGTCGCGGGGCATCGAGGATTGCTGCGAGCGCAACGGCTACTGCGTGATCCTCTGCAACTCCGACGACAACCCGCAGAAGCAGGCCAACTACCTGCGCGTGCTCCAGGAGAAACGCATCGACGGCCTGGTCCTGGCGTCCGCCGGCGGCGACGGCGCGCTGGCCAAGGGGCTGGCGAACATGCGCACGCCGACCGTGATCGTCGACCGCGAGGTGGAAGGCGTGGAAGCCGACCGGGTGCAGATCGACCATGAGATGGGCGCCTACCTGGCGACCCGCCACCTGCTCGAACTGGGCCATCGCGACATCGCCTGCATCGGCGGGCCGCTGTCGACCAAGGTCTCGACGCTGCGGGTCGAGGGCTACCGGCGGGCGATGGCCAAGGCCGGCCTGGAGGTGCGCCCGCAGTGGCTGCTGGAAAGCGAGTTCAGCAGCCCCGGCGGCTACCACGCGGCGCTCGGCCTGCTGGGCGGCGAGGGCGAGCGACCGACGGCGATCGTCGCCGGCAACGACATGATCGGCATCGGCGTGCTGCGCGCCGCGGCCGAGCTGAATATCAGGGTGCCGCACGAACTGTCGGTGATCGGCTTCGACGATATCGAGCTGAGCCGCTTCGTGTTTCCCGCCTTGACCACCGTGGGCCAGTCGATCCGCCTGCTCGGCGAGATCGCCGCGCAACTGCTGCTGCAACGCATCGCCGAGCGCGAGGAGCCGATGCAGCGGCGGGTGGTGGCGCCGGCGCTGGTCCTGCGCGAATCCACCGCGCCGCCGCTGGTGCGGGTCTGAACCGGGCGCCGGGGGCGCCCTCGCTAGAGAGAGGCTGGAACAAGGACGCAACGATGCAAGCGAAAGTACTGGTGGTGGGCAGCCTGAACATGGACCTGGTAGTGCGCGCGCCGCGCCTGCCACGGGGCGGCGAGACCCTCGCCGGGCAGTCCTTCACCACCATTCCCGGCGGCAAGGGCGCCAACCAGGCGGTCGCCGCGGCGCGTCTCGGCGCTGGGGTGGCGATGATCGGCTGCCTTGGCGACGATGCCTACGGCGACCAGTTGTACCGCGCGCTGCAGGCCGAGGGCATCGACTGCCAGGGCGTCGAGCGGGTGGCCGGGGAGTCCAGCGGGGTGGCGCTGATCGTGGTCGACGACAGCAGCCAGAACGCCATCGTCATCGTCGCCGGCGGCAACGGCCACCTGTCGCCGGCCGTGCTGGCGCGCCACGAACACTTGCTGGAGCAGGCGCAGGTGGTGGTCTGCCAGTTGGAAAGCCCGCTGGAGACGATTGGCCATGTGCTGCGCCGGGCCCATGCGCTGGGCAAGACGGTGATCCTCAACCCGGCGCCGGCCACCCGCGACGTGCCGGCGGACTGGCTGCCGCTGGTGGACTACCTGGTCCCCAACGAGACCGAAAGCGAACTGCTCTGCCGCCTGCCGGTGGACTCCCTGGAGAGCGCCGGACGTGCCGCCGAGCGCCTGCGCGAAATGGGCGCCGGCAGGGTGATCGTCACCCTCGGCGCCCAGGGCGCCCTGCTGGTGGGCGAGGGGCGGGTCGAGCATTTCCCGGTGGCGCGGGTCAAGGCGCTGGATACCACGGCGGCCGGCGACACCTTCGTCGGTGGCTTCGCCGCGGCCCTTGCGCGCGGCCTCGACGAGGCGGCGGCGATCCGCTTCGGCCAGGCCGCCGCGGCGATCTCGGTGACCCGCCTCGGCGCGCAGACCTCGATCCCCTCGCGCGAGGAAGTCGAGCGGGCGCTCGCTGGCGAGGCTTGAGAGGGACGGTGCCGTTGCTACCGGCGGATAACGCCTGCGGCGTTATCCGCCCTGCGCAGCTAGGCGAGGACCGCTCCCAGGCTCACGCATCCCTTCGAGGGGTAAGGCATGCCCAGGCTCGAACGGTGGCCCCTCAGAAGTAGTAGGGGAATTTCACGCCGAAGGTGAAGTCCGGCGCGTCCGGAGTGATGCCGATGGACAGGCTGGGCACGATGCTGAACCTGTTGCTCACCGCATAGGTCATGCCCAGGCCGAAGTAGCCGGCGTTGGCGTCGCTGCCGCTGACGGTCTGCCAGCTCTGGCCGTCCTGCTTGACCTTGCTCTTCTGGCTGATCAGTTCGGAGAAGGAGAACGACATGCTCATCTTCTCGTTCAGCGCGAAGGCCACGCCGACGCCGAGCTGGAACCAGTTGCCGAGCTTGACCTTGCCGCCGGTCTTCACGCCTTGCTGCGGGTTGATGTCGTCGAACGACTCTTCGAAGTTGTAGGTATACGACAGGCTGCCGAACAGCACCGCCGGGTCCACCGTCTTCACCAGCGAGATGCCCGGGGTGATCGACCAGACGCCGTTGCCGGTGGGCAGGTCGTCGGGCACGTTGAGGTTGTTGTTGCCCGGTACCTGCTTCAGCTTGATGCCGTAGGGATCCTTGCCGGTGGGCGCCTTGACCCGCAGGCTGACCACCGCGTCCGGGGTGCTCTCGCTTTCGTCGAGGAACTTGTAGGCGACGCCGAAGCTGACGTCGCCCAGGCGTGGGTCGCCGGTCACCGATTTCTCGGTGATCTGCGAGGTTGAGCCGCCGGCGCCGGCGGACTGGTAGGTCGATTCGCGATAGACCACCGGGGCGTTGATATCCACCTGCCAGCGCTGGTTCCAGTTGTAGCGGCCGGTCAGGTCGAGGGTCCAGATGTCGGCATCGATCTGATCCACGCCGATGTTGCCGAGGAAGATCGAGTCCAGCGCCAGGAAGCCGTTGAGGAACAACTGGCGGGTGTCGTAGTGGCTGTAGGTGAGGCCGGTCTCCAGGCTGAAGGTGCCGCCGCCGAAGAAGCCGCTGGCGTCCTGGTAGATGTTTTCCACGCTGGGCGCGGGCGCGCCATCGTCCTTGAGGCTGGCGCCGTAGGTGCCGGCGACCGCGTTGGCGTCGTTGCGCGCCTGCGCCGGCGGCTGGATCGACTTGACCAGGCGTTGCGGCTGCGGCGCCTGGGGTTGCGCCTCGACCTGGCGCACGCGCTGTTCGAGGACCATCAGGGCGTTCTGCTGGGCCTCGTAGCGTTGGCGCAGCTCCAGGAGTTCCTTCTTCAGCGCCTCGACCTCGGACTCCGTCGCGGCCTGCGCCAGGAACGGGGAAACCAGGGTGGTGGCGCAGAGGACAGCTCGCAGCGAGAGTGTCTGGGTCATGTTTGCCGTTCCGTTTTTATGGCCTTCCGATAGCACAGTGATTTCAGACTAGATCAACTTTCAGTAGCCGCTGGGGCGCAGCGCGCGCAATTGCTCCCAGGCGCAATTCAGTGCCGGATCGGCGCCCGGCCGGTCCTTGAGCATCACCTCGAGCGCCGCCAGGTTCTGCACCAGGTTGCGGTTTCCGCTGAGCGCCACGCTCTGCACCAGTCCGCCGGCGCCGAGGCTTTGCAGGCTGGCGCCCTGGCCGCTGGCCTGGATCGCCAGTTGCAGGGCGCCGCCGTTCGGCGTGACCTTCACCGTCCCGGCCTCGCCGCTGAGGGCGAGCGCACCTTCCAGCGGCGTGCCGCCCGGCAGTGGCGGCGGCGCCTCGCCGTGGCGGACCTCGATGCTGACGCCATTGCTGGCGCTGTTGTGGTCGCCGGCGGTGCGGATGCTCTGGCTGACCCCCTGGGTCTGCGCCAGTCCGGCGCCGCCGAGGACCTGGCCGTTGCCGGCGACGGGTGGCGGGGCGTCGCCTGGCCGATCGACCAGGGTGACGTTGAGGACCGGGCGCGCCAGGTTCTGCCGCACCTGCAGGTCGACGCGTGCGCCGAGGACCTGGCCGCTGGCGTTCTGCCAGGTGCTGCTCATGGTTACCCCGAAGCTGACGATCCGCCCCGGCAGCACGTAGCGCCCGCGCAACTGGGAAAGCTCCTGGTCGCTCAGTTCGGCGGGGGCGAAGAGGTCGCTGGCGGGGGCGGGCAGCGCAGCGCCCAGGCAGCAGGCGAGGACGAAGCAGTGGTGCGGGTACATGGCGTGCTCCCGGAGCATCCGGCTCCTGCGATCAGAAGAAATCGCTCTGGATGAAGCCGAACTCCATCAGTTCGGCGTCCCTGACCGGTTTGAAGCGGTCCAGGCGATTGCGCGCGGTCAGCGGTTCGGGCGGCGTCAGCAGCGGATTGCCGCGGTCGTATCCCTGGCCGATCACGGCGAAGACGATGCCGTTCCAGCCCTTGGCGAACTCTGTCAGCGCGTAGCGTTTGTGCCCCAGCGCCGGGTCACCCACGTACACGTACTCGCCCTGGGTGCGTTGCAGGACGACGAAGTGCTTGTAGCCGCGGATTTCCATCAGCACGATGGCGGGTATCTTCAGTTGTTCCAGTTGCGCCGCCTCGATCCGGTAGCCGCGCGCGCGCATGCCCATGGATTCGACGTAGCGCTTCATGTCGAGCATGGAGAAGCCCTGGGTGCGGACGATCTCCGGGTCGGCGTGGGCGAGCATGCCCTGGATCACCGCCTGCTCGTCGAGCGGGGCGCCGTAGGCCTTCTCCAGGATGGTCGCGAGAGCCGCGGCGCCGCAGCTGAAATCGGTCTTCTGCTCGACCAGGTCGGCGAAGCGCCGCTCGCGGATGCTCTGCACCTGCTTGTAGACCAGGCCGCCGCCGGGCAGGGCGGGAAAGCCGAGGGTCGCCGCCTGGGCGGTGAGGTCGACGAGCAGCAGCAGGGAAAGGATGAGCGTGCGCATGGCCGATTCCTGTGTCGGATGGAAAAGGGTTCCGGCTGGTGCCGGAACCCCTGGGCCAGGATCAGAAGCCAAGGCTCTCGCCACCGGCCGGGCAGCTGCTGCAACCGGCGGCGATGGACAGGGAGTTGCTCTGCTGGTTGCCGCCACCGGCGGCGATGTTCACCCCGACGTTGCCCGAGACGTTCTGCAACGAGTTGCTCAGGCTGGCGTTGTTGGTGACCGGGGTCTTGAAGCCGACGATCGCCGGGATGAAGCCGGACACCGTGCCTTTCAGGTCGACGTCGCCCTTTTCCTTGAAGGCGAACGCGCCGCCGTCGTGGTTCAGGTCCTTGGCGCCCTGGGCCTGGCTGTCCACGTCGATGTGGCCGGTATTGCTGCCGCCCGGATGGGTCTGGCCTTCCCAGGTGTCGAGGTAGACGTTGCCGATCTGGTCGGAGGTGCCCTTGTAGCTGCCGTCGGCGTTCAGCTTCAGCGACACATAGGTGCCGCCATAGGCGTAGTTGGCGCTGTTGACGGTGGTGTTGCCGGTGGAGGTCTGCGACGCGGCGCTACCGGCAGTGCTGTACTGGCCGTTGGAGACGGCGGCGGCCAGGTCGTTCTTCTGCTGGTTGAAGTTGCCGGCGGCGACGTTCACGCCCAGATTGCCCGAGACGTTGTTGGCCGAGTTGCTCAGCGATGCGGTGTTGGGGTTGGAGTAGTTGTTCAGCGTATTGCCGTAGCCGCTCTGCAGCACGCTGGTGCTGGCGGTCGCGGTGCCGAACACGAAGCTGGCGTCGGCGCTGGCCAGCGCGGCGGCGTTGGCCTGCTGGTTGTTGTCGCCGGCGGCGACGTTGACCCCGACGTTGCCCGAGGCATCCTTGATCGAGCCGCTCACCGAGGCATTGTTCAGCGTGCCGAAGTTGCTGACCTTGTTGTTGTAGTTCTGCTGCGTATCCACCACCAGGGCCGTGGCTCCGCCCTTGTTGTTCGACTGCGGGTTGGGTTTCGGCGGGTGCCAGCCACCTTCGTTTCCGGCGTAGGCCGATACCGACAGCACTGCAGCCATTGCCAGGGCCAGCGGGGTCAGGACCATAGTCGCTTTCATGGCGTTTCTCCTTGCATTTCTGTGCTTAGTGTTGGGCTTGTGTTGGCTTGGCAGAGTCATTCCATGACCCTGACGCTGAGGGTGTTCATCGACTGATTGCCCACCCCAGCGCTCTGGTTCACCTGCACCACGCCGCTGCTCCCGGCGAAGGCGCGATCGTCCGTCGAGACGCTGCGTCCTCCCGGGACCGGAGTGGCCGAACCGGAGACTTTGGTCAGCGCCACGCTTTGTGCGAGAACGCTGTCATCCAGGCTTTCCGGGCCGTTGCTGACGCTCAGCCGGAAGGCGTTGATCTGTTGGTTGCCGAGGCCGGCGCCCTGGTTGACGCCGAGGATGCCGCTGCCGCGCAGCGCCGCCCCCGAGATGCTGGCGCTGGCCGCGATCGGCTGGCTGGCGTCGAGTTGCAGATGCTGGCGCTGGTCGCTGCCGACGAGGGCCGCGGAGCCGACCGCGACGACACGAACGTTGCTCTGTTGCTGGGCGTCGCCGGCGGCCTGGTTGAGGGCGAAGTTGCCGCGGTAGGTGCCGCTGGCATCGATGCTGGCGCGATTGCGTGAGGCCAGCGGGTCGGCCTGGAGCGACGCGATACAGGCGAAGGCGAGGAGGAGGGCGGACAGGCGCTTCATTGACCACCCCCGAGCATCTGCAGCGGCGCCAGGCCCTGCTTGAGGCTGCCGTTGATCTGCCCGGCGAGGCCGGCGCCGGCGCCGCCTCCCGCGCCGTGGGTGGTGCCGAGGTTGCCGACGGCCTGGACCGTCGCCGGGTTCGCCGGCTGGTTGGCGAAACCCGGCAGGGCGCCGCCGGGGAGAATCATGCTGCGAATCCCGGAACCGCTGGTCACGATGGCGAAGTCGGCATCGCCCAGTTCGCGGCTCACGGTATTGCCGCTGGCCGCCCCGTTGGCGAGGGCGTTGACCTCGGCGGAGACGTTGGTGTCGACGACGGTGGGATGTGGGTCGGGCACCATGCTCGGACGGTAGGCGACCCGTGGCTGGACCTGGCGCTGGACGACGATCGTGCCGTCCGCCGCATGCGCGGGCGGGAGGTTCGCCGGCACGGAGCCGACGATGACCAGCAGCGCTGGAACGACGATGCGTAGCGAACTCCCCGACATGATGGCGCTTCCTTCGTTGGCGCTGAGCCCTAATCAGCGTTGGCAGGGAGCGAGCATGGGGCGTGCCGGTTTTGCGCTTTCCTTGTCCATCAAGGACTTGGCCGTGAGTGCCGGGGGAACCTGGCGGACAGTGTTGCATCCGTGCAACAGCAGGCCCGCCAACCAGGGGGCGAAGCCTGCCGGGGACGCGCCTGGAGCTGTTTCAGCGCCGAGACAGCTTTCCGCGGTGCCGTCGCGAAACGCTCTGCGCCAAGGCCCGGAGCGCGCTGGCGGTGTATCGGCGGCGTGACAGGGCCGGCCCTTCAGCCGTCCTGGAGCAGCCCTTGCACTGCGGCGAAAGCCTGGCGCCGGCGCTCGGCCCAGTCGCCGGCGATGGCGCGGTAGGGTTGCCGATGCCGCTCCAGCCAGGCTTGGCATTCGCGGTGGAAGGCCTGGCGCTGCGCCAGTTCCGGCTGGCAGCGCTGGCCGTCGGCGCTCCAGGCCACGCCTTCCGGCGAGAGCAGCAGGTGCAGGTCGTAGCGCCGCCGCAGCAGGGCGGGTTCGAGCCAGTCCGGGCAGTCGCCGAAGAGAATCCGGCTCCAGAGGATGTTGCTCAGCAGGTGGGTGTCGAGGACCAGCAGCGCCGGCCGCTCCGCGCGGGCGGCATCCTCCCAGGCCAGTTGCCCGCGGGCGATGGCGGGGATGTCGGCGTAGCGGGTGTCGCGGCGCTGTTCGTCGATGAAGTGGCGGACGTACTCGCCGACCACCCGGCCGCCGAAGCGGGCCTGGAGCTGTTCCGCAAGCCAGCTCTTGCCGCTCGACTCGGGCCCGGTGAGCACCAGCACCTTCATGCGGCGACGCCCTCGCGCAATGCCGGGTCGCGGCGCCAGGTCCGCCAGCCGTGGATCGCCAGCAGGGTGAAGAGGGCATAGAGGGCGGCGGTCAGGTACAGCGCCTTGCTGGCGAAAAGCGCCACGAACAGCACGTCCACGGCGATCCACAGGGCCCAGCATTCCAGGCGCTTCTGCGCCATCCAGCATTGCGCCACCAGGCTGAAGGCGGTCAGCCCGGCGTCCCACCAGGGACTGGCGGCATCGGTGTGGTTGGCCATCAGGTAACCGAGCGCGACGCTGCCGGCCAGGCCCGCACCGAGCCCATAGAGGCGCTGCGCGGCGTTCAGGCGGCTCACCGCGCGGCCGTCGTGGTCCTGCCCGCCGCGGGTCCACTGCCACCAGCCATAGAGCTGCAGCGCCGCGTAGACCATTTGCAGGAGCATGTCCGAATAAAGCTTCACCTCGAAGAATATCCAGGCGTAGAGCGCCACCATCACCAGTCCGATGGGCCAGCACCAGGGATTCTGGCGGACGGTCAGGTAGACGGCGATGGCGCCGAGCGAAGCGGCGAAGAGTTCAAGGGGTGACACGGAAGGCCCTCATGCGACGAGGACGCATTGTAGCGAATGTATCCGGCGCTTCGCGAAGGCCTGGGAAAAAGGGGGGGGCGGACGGATTCGTTCGGACGCCGGCCGGCAACAATTCCAAGATTCTTTGCCGGCCGCTCTGGTAGCATGCCCGCCGGTTTCGACTTCGGCAGTGGGGGAACTGGTCGGGTTCTTCGGAGTCGTAAGGCCTTCATAAAAGACGGCAAGTGTATCGCCGAGAACAACGAAAGCTCGTTCGGGACAGTAGTAGAAGGGGGAGAAACATGGAGTGGTGGACTGCTTTCCAGGCGTTCATCCTGGGCGTCGTGGAGGGGCTGACCGAGTTCCTGCCGATTTCCAGCACCGGGCACCAGATCATCGTCGCCGACCTCATCGGCTTCGGCGGCGAACGCGCCAAGGCGTTCAACATCATCATCCAGCTGGCGGCGATCCTCGCTGTCGTCTGGGAATTTCGGGGAAAGATCTTTCAAGTCGTCCGTGACCTGCCGAGCCAGCGCCAGGCCCAGCGTTTCACCGCCAACCTGCTGATCGCGTTCTTCCCGGCGGTAGTCCTCGGCGTCCTGTTCGCCGACCTGATCCACGAGTGGCTGTTCAATCCGATCACCGTCGCCCTGGCGCTGGTGGTGGGCGGGGTGGTCATGCTCTGGGCCGAGCGCCGGAAGCATGTGATCCATGCCGAACACGTCGACGACATGACCTGGAAGGACGCCCTGAAGATCGGCTGTGCCCAGTGCCTGGCGATGGTCCCTGGCACCTCGCGGTCCGGCGCGACCATCATCGGCGGCCTGCTGTTCGGCCTTTCGCGCAAGGCGGCCACCGAGTTCTCGTTCTTCCTGGCGATGCCGACCATGGTCGGCGCCGCGGTCTATTCCGGCTACAAGTACCGCGACCTGTTCCGCCCCGAAGACCTGCCGGTGTTCGCCGTCGGCTTCGTCACCTCGTTCGTCTTCGCCATGGTGGCGGTGCGTGCCTTGCTGAAGTTCATCGGCAACCACAGCTACGCGGCTTTCGCCTGGTACCGGATCGCCTTCGGCCTGCTGATCCTGGCGACCTGGCAATTCCACCTGATCGACTGGAGCACCGCCGGCGAAATGTGAGGCCCGGGAACCAGGTAAAAGGCGCGGCGCGAGCCGCGCTTTTTTTCGCCTGGCCGCCGTGGGTGGCTAGAATGCAGCGCGAAACGGGTAGCGAGCGAGTGGATATGGAAAAGCCGGGCATGATCAGCCGCTGGTACGACGACAAGGGCTTCGGCTTCATCCTGCCGAAGACCGGCGGGGAAGAAGTCTTCCTGCATATCTCCGCGTTCCGCGGCGACCGCCGTCCCCGCCAGGGCGACCAGGTGTGGTTCCTCGCCAGCCAGGACGCCCAGGGCCGCCTGCGCGCCGAGAGGGCGCGGCTGGACGCGCTGACCCTCGATCCGCCGACTGTCCGCCGTGGCGCCCAGGCGCCGGTGACGCGGGCCCAGGCGCGGCCGGCGCCGACTCCGCCGAGCGCGTTGCAGCGCCCGTTGGCGAAGCTGCTGGTCCTGCTGATCCTCTGCGTGCTGCCGGCCGCCGGCGCCTGGCGGATGTACCTGGACGGACAGGCCCTCTGGCCGCTGCTGGCCTATCCGCTGGCCAGCCTGCTCGCATTCGCCCTCTACTGGCAGGACAAGCGCAGCGCCGCACGCGGCGACTGGCGTACCCCGGAGGTCCGCCTGCACCTGTTCGAGCTGCTTGGCGGCTGGCCTGGCGCGCTGGTCGCGCAGCAGGCGTTCCGCCACAAGACCCGCAAGCTCTCGTTCCAACTGGTGTTCTGGGGCATCGTCCTGCTGCACCAGCTGTTCTGGCTCGACAGCCTGCTCGGCGGGCGCCTGTCCGCCGCGCTGTTGCAGTGGATCGGCTGAACGGCGCGGCTCACTCGCGGGCGCGGCGGTAGGCCGGGCCGGTCTCGCCCGAGGGGCGTTGCAGGGCTTCCACGAGAAAGTCGATCAAAGCACGGATCGCCGGAATCTGGCTGCTGCGCGGCAGGTAGGCGGCCTGCATGGTGCTTTTCGGCAAGGTCCACTGCGGCAGGATGCGCACCAGGCTGCCATCGGCCAGTTCCCTGTCGCAGTAGCCTTCGGGCAGCAGGGTGACGCCGAGGCCGGCCACGGCGGCTTTCTTGCGCAGGATGAAGTCGTCGACGCCCAGGCGCGGTTCGCGTTCCAACTGGTAGCGGCTGCCGTCCGGCCCGATCAGGGTCGCGTGGACCTTGCGGTCGTTGTGGATGGCGCCGAGGAAGGGCAGGTCCTCGAGGTCTACCGGATGTTCCAGGCGACGCCCGGCGATCAGCGACGGGGCGGCGAGGATCTGCGTGGTCGCCGGGGCCAGGCGCCGGCAGACCAGCGCGGGATCCTCGTCGCCGAGTTCGCGCACGCGCAGGGCCACGTCCACCCCCTCGTTGAGCAGGTCGACCCGGCGGTTGGTCAGGAGGATTTCCAGCTGGACCTGCGGATGCCGTTCGAGAAACCGCGGCAACAGGTCGGCCAGGTTGCTCGAGGCCATGGCCACCGGTGCGGAAAGGCGCAGCCGGCCACGCGGCTCGGCGCTCAGCTCGGCGATCACCTGGTCGGCCATCTCCGCCTCCAGCAGCAGGTTGCGACAGTGCTGCAGGTAGCGTTCGCCGACCTCCGTGAGCGCCAGCTTGCGCGTCGTGCGGTGCAGCAGGCGCACCTGGAGGCGCTCCTCCAGTTCGGCGATGCGCCGCGACAGGCGTGACTTGGGAATGCCCGTCTCGCGTCCGGCCGCAGCGAAGCCGCCGCATTCCACCACCTTGGCGAAGTAGTAGAGGTCGTTGAGGTCGTGGGGCATGCAGGCGCTCCGCTGGGGGAAAAACAGATTGTCCTATGTGTGGGACGAATAGTCATGTTTCTGCCGACTAATCGTCGATTGGCCTTGCCGGTAGGATGCAAACCACTCGATCGCCACACTGCGATCCCCCACTTTCAGGAGCGAGACATGAAACTTTTGCATATCGATTCCAGCATCCTCGGCGACGCCTCCGCTTCCCGCCAACTGAGCGCCGAGCTGGTCCAGGCCTGGCGGCAGAACGAAGACGGGCTTGACGTCACCTACCGCGACCTGGCCGCCGACGCGGTGGCGCATTTCTCCGCCCTGACCCTGGCCGCCGGCAGCACCCCGGCGGAGCTGCGCGATGCCGCGCTGAAGCATGAAGTCGCGGTGGGTGAAGAAGTGCTGGAAGAGTTCCTCGCCGCCGACGTCGTGGTCATCGGCGCGCCGATGTACAACTTCACCATCTCCAGCCAGCTCAAGGCCTGGATCGATCGCATCGCGGTCGCCGGCAAGACCTTCCGCTACACCGAGAACGGCCCGGTTGGCCTGGCCGGCGACAAGAAGGTGGTGATCGTCTCCACCGCCGGTGGCGTGCATGCCGGCCAGCCGACCGGCGCGGCCCACGAAGGCTACCTGCGCACCGTGCTGGGCTTCTTCGGCATCACCGATATCGAAGTGGTTCGCGCCGAAGGCCTGGCCTATGGCGAGGAGCCCCGCGCCCAGGCCATCGCCGCCGCCCGCCGGCAGATCGCCGGGCAGTTCGCCGCGGCCTGATCCCCGCGTCATCGGAAAACCCCGCTTCGGCGGGGTTTTCGCGTTGTGCGCAGCGGCGCGCTGCGTGTAGATTGACCGGACAATTACAAGCACAAGGAACCGGCCTGTGAGCGCGTGTTACTGCCGCAACTGCGGCGCCCGAGCGACCCGTCTCGTCGAGAACGGCATCTGCGAAGCCTGCAAGCGGCGCTCGGACATCAATCCGAAGAACGTCCTGATCGCCGCCGCCCTGATCGTCTACATCGGGGTGAACGTGGCTGCCTACATCAAGGACCACCCGCCCCGCGAGCTGACCGCCGAACAGCGCGAGAAGATCGCCGAGGGCCAGCGCCTGGCGACCCGCGCGGCGATGATGGCCGGCTACGTCGACTGAGTCGCGCTCCCCATAGGCCCTGCGCGTCCATGCCGGAATGAAAAAGCCCCGCGGATGCGGGGCTTTTGCGTTGCGCGACGGGGACTCAGACGATCACGCCCTGGCTGCGCAGGTAGTCGTCATAGCTGCCGCTGAAGTCGGTCACGCCGTTCTCGCCCAGCTCGATGATGCGGGTAGCCAGCGAGGAAACGAATTCGCGGTCGTGGCTGACGAAGATCAGCGTGCCCGGATAGTTGTCCAGCGCCAGGTTCAGCGCCTCGATGGACTCCATGTCCAGGTGGTTGGTCGGCTCGTCCATCACCAGCACGTTGGGACGCTTGAGGATCAGCCGGCCGAACAGCATGCGGCCCTGCTCGCCGCCGGAGATCACTTTCACCGACTTCTTGATCTCGTCGTTGGAGAACAGCATGCGGCCGAGGGTGCCGCGCACCAGTTGTTCGCCGCCCTGGGTCCACTGGGCCATCCAGTCGAACAGGCTCATGTCGTCGGCGAAGTCGTCGGCATGGTCCTGGGCGAAATAGCCGACGTCGGCGCTGTCGGTCCATTTCACCTCGCCGCCGTCCACCGGCAGGTCGCCGACCAGGCAGCGCAACAGGGTGGTCTTGCCGATGCCGTTGGGGCCGATGATGGCGACGCGCTCGCCGGCCTCGACCTGCAGGCTCAGGCCTTTGAACAGCGGCTTGCCGTCATAGCCCTTGCTGATGTTTTCCACGGTCACCGCCTGGCGGTGCAGCTTCTTGTATTGCTCGAAGCGGATGAACGGGCTGACCCGGCTGGACGGCTTGACCTCTTCCAGCTGGATCTTGTCGATCTGCCGGGCGCGGCTGGTGGCCTGCTTGGCCTTGGAGGCGTTGGCCGAGAAGCGGCTGACGAAGGATTGCAGCTCGGCGATCTGCGCCTTCTTCTTGGCGTTGTCCGACAGCAGGCGCTCGCGGGCCTGTTCGGCGGCGGTCATGTACTCGTCGTAGTTGCCCGGGAACAGGCGCAGCTCGCCGTAGTCCAGGTCGGCCATGTGGGTGCAGACGCTGTTCAGGAAGTGGCGATCGTGGGAAATGATGATCATGGTGCTGTTGCGCGCGGTGAGCACGCCTTCCAGCCAGCGGATGGTGTTGATGTCCAGGTGGTTGGTCGGTTCGTCGAGCAGCAGCACGTCCGGGTCCGAGAACAGCGCCTGGGCCAGCAGCACGCGCAGCTTCCAGCCGGGGGCGACGGCGCTCATCGGGCCGAAGTGCTGCTCCAGCGGGATGCCCAGGCCGAGCAGCAGCTCGCCGGCGCGGGACTCGGCGGTGTAGCCGTCGAACTCGGCGAACTGGACTTCCAGCTCGGCCACCGCCATGCCATCTGCCTCGCTCATTTCCGGCAGCGAGTAGATGCGGTCGCGCTCGGCCTTCACCGCCCAGAGTTCCTCGTGGCCCATGATCACCGTATCGATGACGCTGAAGTCCTCGTAGGCGAACTGGTCCTGGCGCAGCTTGCCCAGGCGCACGTTGGGTTCCAGCATGACCTGGCCGGCGCTCGGCTCCAGGTCGTTGCCGAGGATCTTCATGAAGGTCGACTTGCCGCAACCGTTGGCGCCGATCAGGCCGTAGCGGTTGCCGTTGCCGAACTTGACGGAAACGTTCTCGAACAGCGGCTTGGCGCCGAACTGCATGGTGATATTCGCGGTGGAGATCAACTTCTTTACCTATAGAGGACTTACGCACGCCTGGACCGTGGCGATACCGGTCTGCTACCGGTTCTCGGCTTTCCGCTGCGCTCCATCTGGAGCATGGGTCGATCCTGCGGGCATTCGTGGAGTGCCGCAGCCAGCGTCATGACGTGGCTGTAGCGCGATGAAGGCGGGGTGTGATGCCTGGCATTCGGCGAATTGTCTCACAGGTGCGCCTGCCGTTGCATGACAGCGTACGCCGAAGCGGTTTTTCCCGCCGCCCGGCAGGTGGTAGAGTCCCGTCTTCCGCTCATCCGCAAAGGACTCCCCGATGAAGCCCGCTGTTCTCCCCGCGTTGTTGGTTCTGTCGCTGCTGGGCGGTTGCGGGGATTCATCGTCGGACCGGAAGGCCGCTTCCGGGCCGCTGGCGTTGCACTGCGGAGACTTCGGCAAACTCGAGGTGATCGACGGTTTCGCCAGCCTCAAGCTGCCCGACGGCAGCAGCGTCCAGTCGCTGGGCGGCGATGTCCGCAGCCTCGCCGATGGCCAGGCGCTGAGCGCGATTTCCTATAGCGACGGTTCGGTCCTGTACCGCCAGGCGGGCGACACGCCCGGCTACCTGTACACGCCGGCCAAGGGCCAGCGGCAGGCCTGCGAGACGCGCTGATCCGCGCCATCTACGCGCGGGCTTTCGCGGCCGCCGGGTTGACTGAGCCACGCAGGCGCAGGCCGGCTGTCGCATCGCTCGTCGAGCCGCTAGAATCCCGCTCTCCATTCCCCGCAAGGCCCGCCAGCATGCCGCATCTCGTTATCGAAGCCACTGCCAACCTCCGCCTCGAAACGTCCCCCGGCGAACTGCTGGAGCAGGCCAATGCCGCGCTGTTCGCTTCCGGGCAATTCGGCGAGGCGGACATCAAGTCGCGCTTCGTCACCCTGGAGGCCTACCGGCAGGGAACCGCGGCGGTCGAGCGCGCCTACCTGCATGCCTGCCTGTCGATCCTCGACGGGCGCGACGCGGCGACCCGCCAGGCGCTGGGCGAGGCGCTCGGCGAGGTGCTCGCCGGAGCGGTGGCGGGCGGCGGCGAGGAGGGCGTGCAGGTCAGCGTCGAAGTGCGCGAGATGGAGCGCGCCAGCTACGCCAAGCGCGTCGTCGCCCGGCAGCGCTGAGAGACTGGCGCGCGCCTGGCTCAGATCCAGGCGTTCAGCGTCGCGCCGGCCTGCGTCGGGTCCTCTTGCCGTCCCGGCGCCTGGCCGTTCTGCATGGCGATCATCTCGCGCATGCGTTCGCCGATGCCTTTCTCCACCTGTTCGCGTTTCTCCGGCGGCATCGCGTCCAGTTCCTCCTCGGTCAGGCCGAGGCTCTTCAGGACCTGCTCGCGCATCCGCTCGGCGGGCGATTTCTGCATGTACTCCTTGAACTCGTCATAGGCCGACTTGCCTTCGCCGGCGCCGGCAGTGGCATTCGCCTGGTTCTGCTTCAGCGTCAGGTTCAGCTTCGCGAAACCCTCGTCCAGGGCCTGGCGGGCGGACTCCGTGGCGGGATCGGCGGCCTCGTTGCGCAATGGCGTGCCGAGGGCGGGGCGCGGTTTCAGCAGATCGCCGTTGCCGATCTCGGTGCTGGCTTGCCGCTGGTTGTTCGGGTAACGCGCAGACCAGCCGGAAAGGCTGGCGGGACCGATGCTGTTCATGACCTGCCTCCATGGAAATGAATGACCGCCGCTCCGTCGCAAGGGCCGTGCCAGGTCGCCGAACCCCGCGCCAGAGGGCTCGGCGCATGGCGCAGGGCGGGGCGGAGGCAAGCGCTTGCCGCGAACGGCAACGGCGTTCCGTGGTTAGAATGTCCGGCTTGTGCAGCAGGTTGCGAAGAGAGCCATGACCGACACTCCCGACGATCGAACCGGAGATGCCTCCGGCCTGTCGAAGCGCCAGGCATTCCATCGGCAGCACCGGCAACGGGCGGAGGAAGAGGCGCGGCGCCTGCTCGACGCCCGCGCCGAACAGGGCGGCCGCTGGCTGGACTGGGTCGCGGGCCAGCTCTACCTCCTGCGTCCGCCGGAATACGCGGCCATGGTGCGTCGCGAACTGCAGCGCCTGAGCGGCGACTGAAGCTGGCGAATTTGTCAGCGCGGATTGCAGTTTCGCCAGGAAACCCATGCCACTGGTAAGGTGGCGATCCCAGAAGATCAGAGGAGGCGGTATGCCTTTGAAGCAGTTTTCCAGTGCACTCGTTCTCGCGGCCCTGCTCGCCGGTTGCAGCAGCAACGGCGACAGCCCGTCCACCGAAGGCGCCAGCGTAGCCACCGGCAGCGCCAGCGCGCCCGCGGCCACCCCGGCAGCGGACGGCCGTTGCGATGCCAACGCGGTGCAGGCCTATGTCGGCAAGCAGGCTTCCGCGGCCATCGTCGAAGAGGCCCGCCGCGCCGCCGGAGCGGAAGTCGCCCGGGCGCTGCGCCCGCACGATGCGGTGACCATGGACTACAACCCGCGCCGGCTGAACATCGATGTCGACGACACGCTGGTGATCAAGCGCCTGTCCTGCGGCTGACCGTCCAGCCCCGAATACGAAGAAGCCCCGCATCGCGGGGCTTTCTCTTGGCCGTTCGAAAAGGCCTCAGATGGCGGTACTGCGTAGGGCGGCGTTGGACTGGCTGACGGCGGTTTGCGGTTTTTCCTCGAGAATCGCCTGACGCTTGGCCTGGTATTCCTCGAACGACAGGCTGCGCCGGGCCAGGTCCTCCAGCGCCAGTTGCCTGACCTCGTCGCTGCTGTACGGGCGAGAGGGGTTGTAGTCGCTGGCGCAGCCGGCGAGGGCGAGGGAGAACAACAGTACGCTGATGAGTGCCTTGGCCATGACCGGCTCCTGGATTCGCTTTCCTGGGGGAATGGTCGAAAGGCTAACAACCGCGCCGCTGCGCTAGAAATCATCCCGCTCGATAGTGCTTATTCGTTCGGCTGAACGCGGGAAGAAGCGCTGCCGGCGGCGGCAGGCGCCAGCCGGGCCGTGGGGCGGACGCCGCGATTGGCGCCGTCCGCCGGCATATCCCGCGCTTGGCCGGGAGAACAGGCGGCAGGCCGCTGGGAGCTGTTCAGGCGGCGACTTGCGCGGGCTTGCCCAGCAGGCGGTCGACCAGGCTGCAGGCGGCGAGGGTGGCGACCGAGGGGATCAACCAGGCCAGGCCCTGTTCGGCCAGCGGCAGGTGCAGCAGCCATTGCGGGAAGTCCTGGCCCAGGCCCGCCGCCTTCAGGGCATCGAGCACGCCGAACGCCAGGGAAACCAGCATCACCGGGGCGAGGATGCGCGTCGCCGAATGCCAGAGGCCGATGCAGAAGCTCAGCGCCACCAGCACGATGCACGGCGGATAGATCGCGGTGAGCACCGGGATCGAGACCTGGATCAGCTTGGTCAGGCCGAGGTTGGAAACGATGAAGGAGAACCCTGCCAGGATGATCACCAGGCTGCGGTAGGACAGCGGCAGGCGCTGGCAGAAGTACTCGGCGCAGGCGCAGGTCAGACCGACCGCGGTGACCAGGCAGGCAAGCGCGATAAGTCCCGCCAGGAACGAGCTGCCGAGGCTGCCGAAGGTATGTTGCACGTAGGCGTGCAGGACCGCCGCGCCGTTGCTGGCGTCGGCGGCGATGGCATGGCTGCCGGCGCCGAGCCGGAACAGGCTGACGTAGACCAGCACCAGGCCGACGCCGGCGATCAGCCCGGCGACGATGGCGTAGCGGGTGATCAGCCGCGGCGACTGCACGCCGCGGGAACGGATGGCGTTGACGATGACGATGCCGAAGACCAGCGCGGCGAGGGTGTCCATGGTCAGGTAGCCGTTGACGAAACCCTGGGAGAACGCGGCCTGGGTGTACTCCGGCTGGGCCGTGCCGATCGGGCCGGCGGGCCAGAGGAAGGCGGCGACGCCGAGAATCGCCAGGGCGAGGATCTTCAGCGGGGCGAGGAAGCGTCCGACGGTGTCCAGCAGGCGACCGGGGTAGAGGGAGATGGCCAGGGCCAGAAGGAAGTACGCCAGGCTGTAGACGAACAGCGCCGTGCCGCTCTCGCCGAGCAGCGGCACCACGCCGACCTCGAAGGACACCGTGGCGGTGCGCGGAATGGCGAACAGCGGGCCGACCGCCAGGTAGCAGACCGCCGCCAGCAGGCCGCCGGCATACCTGCCGATCGGATGGCTGAGGGCGTCGACCGAACCGCCGACCTTGGCCAGGGCGATCACGGTGATCACCGGCAGCCCCACCGCGGTGATCAGGAAGCCCAGCGCCGCCAGCCACACATGGGGGCCGGACTGCAAGCCGACGATGGGCGGGAAGATGATGTTGCCGGCCCCGACGAACAGGGCAAAGGTCATAAAACCAAGCGCCAGGATGTCCCGGCCTTTCAAAGCGTTCATGCTGGAGAGGTACCGCGCTGCTCGAGGAAATTCACAGAAGGGTTTCCCGGGGGGTAGGGGAAACGGCACTCATCTGGATGGGACGAGCAGGGGAGGCGGCCGCTGTCCTTGTGGGAGCCGGGCCGGAAACTTGGCATGCTAACGAAAATGCCGGGGTCGCGGGATAGACATTGGTCTGGCTGTCCTTTTGTTGAAAAACGACGTCGCAATCAGAACAGTCCGTAGGCGCCAGCGCCGGAGCGCTCCGCGCTCCTTGCCGCTTGCTGTCTTCCGCCTGCGTCGGCGGCGCCATGCGGGGGGTATGCCGGCGAACCCGGAAAACGCCCGGAAAGCTTCCCGCGAACTTTTTGCAATCCGGCTGAAAGCCCCGGAACACAAGGGCTGCGGCGCTTCTGAAGGGTTACGTTTTCTGTAGGTATTCTTCACGAAAGATTGACGGATCGCCGAGCAGACTGCCGCCGTCGTCGAGTGCTGCCAGGGGCAACGCTGCGCACGGCAACCCGGAAGTCAGTGAAGATCCGTGCCCATGTCGAAAGCCCGCGCCGTCCGTCCCGAACTGCTGACCCTGCTGGTCAGCCTCGCCTTCCTGCTGTTCTACAACCTGCCGCTGTGGCAACGCCTGCTGGCGATCACCCCGGCGGGCTGGCAGGGCCTCGGCATGATGCTGGCGGTCGGCCTGATGATCGCCGCGATCTTCAACCTGGCGCTGACCCTGCTGGCGTTCCGCTGGCTGCTCAAGCCGGCGCTGACCCTGCTGATCCTGGCGGCCGCCGGTACCACCTACTTCATGACCCAGTACGGCGTGCTGATGGACGTCGGCATGCTGCGCAACGTCATGCAGACCAACCCGGCCGAGGTCGCCGACCTGCTTTCGCCGAAGCTCGCCGTCTACCTGGCGTTGCTTGGCGCGCTGCCGGTCTGGCTGCTGTGGCGCACGCCGGTGCGCTACCGGCCGTGGCCACGCGAGCTGCTGAGCAAGCTGCTGGTGGCGCTCGCCTGCCTGGCCCTGCTCGCCGGGGTGGCGCTGGCCAATTACCAGGGGCTGTCCTCGCTGTTCCGCAACAACAAGGAACTGCGCCTGCAGGTCACCCCGAGCAACCTGGTCGGCGCCGCCATCGGCTACGCCAAGGGCCAGGCCCAGGCCGCCAGCCAGCCGCTGCGGCCGATCGCCGTCGATGCCCGGCGCGCCGCCCTGTGGCAGGGCCATGCGCGCAAGTCGCTGACCGTGCTGGTGGTGGGCGAGAGCGCGCGGGCACAGAACTTCAGCCTCAACGGCTACGCTCGCGAGACCAACCCGCGGCTGAAGGCCGAGGAGGGCCTGATCAACTTCTCCAACGTGCACTCCTGCGGTACCGAGACCGCGGTGTCGGTGCCCTGCATGTTCTCCAACCTGGGCCGCGCGGACTACAGCGACGCTCGCGCGCGCACCCAGGAAGGCCTTCTCGATGTGTTGCAGCGCGCAGGCCTGCGGGTCCTGTGGCGGGACAACCAGTCCGGCTGCAAGGGCACCTGCGACCGCGTCGCCTTCCAGGACCTGAGCGAGAGCAAGGACCCGGCCCTGTGCGCCGGCGGCGAGTGCCATGACGAGATCCTCCTGCGCGACTTGCAGGCCTTCATCGACGGGCTGCAACAGGACACCGTGCTGGTGCTGCACCAGATGGGCAGCCACGGCCCGGCCTACTTCAAGCGCTATCCCAGGGAGTACGAGAAGTTCACCCCGGTCTGCGCCAGCAACGACTTCAGCGCCTGCTCGCGGGACAGCATCATCAACGGCTACGACAACACCCTGCTGTACACCGACCACGTGCTGGCCAGCCTGATCGACCTGCTGCGCAAGAACGAAGAGCGCATCGATACCGGCATGCTCTACCTCTCCGACCATGGCGAGTCGCTCGGCGAGTACAACCTCTACCTGCATGGCACGCCTTACCTGCTGGCGCCGGACCAGCAGAAGCACGTCGGCATGCTGGCCTGGTTCTCGCCCGGCTACCAGAGCGCCTTCGGCCTCGACAGTGGCTGCCTGCGCCAGCGCAGCGACGAGGAGCTGTCCCAGGACAACCTGTTCCACTCGATGCTCGGCCTGCTGGAAGTGCGCACCGGCGCCTACGATCCCGGCCTCGACCTGTTCGCCCCGTGCCGTGCGCCCGAGGTCCTGCAGGCGCTCAAGGCCGACGGCGGACGGGCGCTGTACTCCGAGGAAGCGTCTGGCCAGGAGCCGCCGGCTTCCTGATACGACCCGGCGAAAGGACTATTTCCTTCGCCTCGCGGAAGGGTAAGGTTCAGCCTCGGAACCCGCGAGGACGCCCATGGATCACCACGCCCAACACCACCCCAGGAGCCGCGCCTGCGTGCTGCCCAACGGCCTGCGCCTGCACCTGGCGCATGATCCGGCGGCATCGCGCGCCGCTGCCTGGCTGCGGGTGGCGGCGGGCAGCCACGACGAGCCGAGCGCGCATCCCGGCCTGGCCCACTTCCTCGAGCACCTGTCGTTTCTCGGTGGCGCGGCGTTTCCCGGCGACGAGCGCCTGATGCCGTGGTTGCAGGTCCGCGGCGGCCAGGTCAACGCCAGCACCCGGGGCAGGACCACCGACTATTTCTTCGAGGTGACGGCGGAGCACCTTGGCGCCGGTCTGGCACGGCTGATCGACATGCTCGTCCGCCCCTTGCTGGACATCGATGCGCAACGGCGCGAGCGCGAAGTGCTCGAGGCCGAATACCTGGCGCGCTCGGCCGACGAGCAGACCCTGATCGACGCGGCGCTGGCCCTCGGCCTGCCCGCCGGACACCCCCTGCGGCGTTTCGCTGCCGGGCGCCGCGACAGCCTGGCCCTGGAGAGCGATGCGTTCCAGCGGGCCCTGCGCGAATTCCATGCCGCCCACTATCACGCCGGCAATTGCCAGCTATGGCTGCAAGGGCCGCAGGCACTGGACGAGCTGGAGAGGCTGGCGCAGCGTGCCTGCGCCGACCTGCCGGGGCGCGCGCCAGGCGCGAGTCCGCCGCCGCCGCCGTTGCTGCCCTTCGCCGGCGAAGCGCTGGCGCTGCGCCTGCCGGGACCTCCGCGGCTGGTGCTGGGCTTTGCCCTCGACGCTTTGCGGGGGACCGACGAACAGACCCTGCTGGCGTTCGCCGAATTGCTCGGCGATCGCTCGCCGGGCGGGTTGCTGGCGGCACTCGGCGAACAGGGCCTGGGCGAATCGGTGGCGCTGCGGGTGGTTCATCGGGACGCGCGGCAGGCGCTCCTGGCGTTGACCTTCGAACTGTTCGACGGCAGCGCGGCGGCGGCGCTGGAGGCGGCCTTTTTCGACTGGCTGGGCGCCCTGCGCGACGATGCCGCCAGCTTGCTGGCGGCGCGCCAGCCGTTGCTGGCGGAGCCCACTGCGCCGCTGGAGCGACTACGCCAGCGCGTTCTCGGCCTGCCGGCGGAGATTCGCCCGGCCTGCCTGGACGCGCTGCAAGCCGACCGCTGCCTGCGGCTGCACCTGGACAGCGAACTCGACGGCGCCGAAGCGCGCTGGTCGGCGGGCTTCCGCCTGAGCGTGGCGCCGGTTGCCGCAGCGCCGCCGCTGACCGCGCAGCGGCATGCCTGGCGCTTCGAACTGCCGTTGCCGCCCAGTGCCGCCGCCGAGGGCGCGCTGTTCCTGCGCTGGCGCTTTCCCGGTGTTCCCGCACGGTCACGCTTCCTGGCGCTGCGCCAGGCGTTGCGTCCGCTGTGCGGCCAGGCGCGCCTGGGGGGAGTGGAGATGGGCCTGGAGGCGCTCGGCGAAGACTGGTCGCTGAGCCTGCTCGGTCCGCGCGATCGCCTCGAGGCAGCCGTGCGCCCGGCCCTGGCCCGGCTCCTCGCGGCGCCGCCCGACTGGCGCGCAAACGGCGAGCGTCTGTCCTCCGCCGAGCGGCGCCGCAGCGCCACTGGCCTGCCGATCCGGCAGTTGCTGGACGCCTTGCCCGGCCTACTCGGCGAGCCGCTGGCGGAGGTCGACGACTGGCGGCGGACGCGCTGGGACGCCTTGGTCATGCAGGCCGCGATGCCAGATCCCCGATGGATGCCCGGCCAGGCTGCCGGCGAGCGCCTGGAGCCTATGCCGCCGAGGCCCGGACGGCATCGCCGCGAACTGGCCATGGACGGCGAGTCGGCGTTGCTGCTGTTCTGCCCGCTGCCCTCGCCGGAGGTGCCGATGGAGGCGGCCTGGCGCTTGCTGGCGCGCCTGCACGAACCGGCCTTCCAGCGGCGCCTGCGCGACGAGCTGCAACTGGGCTACGCGTTGTTCTGCGGCTTCCGCGAGGTCGGCGCCCGGCGCGGCCTGCTGTTCGCCGCGCAATCCCCGCGTGCCTGCCCGGAACGCCTGCTGGAGCATATGGAGACCTTCCTCCAGCGCTCCGTCGAGGCGCTCGCGCAACTGCCGGCGCAACGCCTGGCCGGCCTGCGCGAAGCCCTCGCCGACGACCTGCGCCGAGCGCCGGGTAGCTTCGCCGAGCGAGCCCGGCGCGCCTGGGCGGAGCACCTTGGCGGTGGCGCCGGTCGCTCCCGGCTGCTCGCCGAGGCCGCCCTCGGCCTGAGCGGCGACGACCTGCTCGCGGCCCAGGCCCGGTTGCTGGAGGCGCGCGGCGGCTGGTGGGTGCTTTCCAGCCGGCGCTGAAGCGAGCCACGCGGTAACTCGACGACAGCCTTGCCGGCGTCACTGCGGCGTTAGGTCGAAAGCCGCGCTGCTTCGGTGGCGCTCCCGCCGCGACCAAGGTTGCGCTACCGCCGGAGGAGCGCTGCCCGCGCCTTGCGCAGCGGCACCCACGCCCACCATGAAGAAGCGTCGAAGCAGGCCCAAGGAAGCGTATGGCCGGGCTTTCCCGGTTTCGATAATCGGCTCCGCCACGACCGGCCCGGTCGTTTCACCTCGCGGAGTGCGTCATGAACAAGAACAACACCGCCGTTCGCCGAATCCTGCCGCTGACCCTGGCCTCGCTGGGTGCCCTGGGCGGCCTGCAACCGGCCGCCGCCGATATCCTGCTGTACGACAAGGACGAGACCACCTTTTCCACCGACGGCTACTTCAATGCCTTCTACGTCAACAGCGACGTCGACCGCCAGGGCGAGACCTACGATCGCCGCCAGTCGCGGGTGAAGATGGGCTTCCTGCCGAACTACATCGGCTTCAACTTCGGCAGGAAGGTCGACGACCTGAGCCTCGGTGGTCGCGCTTCCTTCTGGGTGACCATCAACGACAGCGAGACCGACGGCACCGATACCGCCATCGACGTCCGTCAGTTCTACGGCACGGTCGCCGGCGACTGGGGCGAGGTGCTGATCGGCAAGGACTTCGGCCTGTTCTCGCGCTCGAACATCTTCCTCGACGAACTGCTGGCCGGTTTCGGCAACCCCAGCGACACCCTCGGCCTGGTGGACGGCAAGGGCGTCTCCTTCGGCAACATCGGCACCGGCTATCCGTACCCGTTCCCCACCTCGCAGATCACCTACCGCAACAACGACCTGCTGCCCGGCCTGCGCATCGCCGTGGGCATCCTCGACCCGATCGACTCCAACCAGATCGACAAAGACGCCAGCGACGGCCTCGACGACAAGGCCTACCAGGACAACCCGCGCTACGAGAGCGAGGTCAGCTACCAGTTCGACCTGGCCGGGGCGCAGGTCTACAGCTGGATCAACGGCGGCTACCAGACTTCGAAGAACACCAGCGACAGCGTCGACAGCGTGACTTCCAAGGGGGTCGGCTATGGCTTGCAGGTGAAGATGGGCGGTTTCTCCGTGACCGGTTCGGGGTTCACCGCCAAGGGCATCAATCCGTTCTTCACCAACAACGCCGGCGAAGCCGCGCTGCGCGAAGTGGACAGCCGCGGCGCATTGCTGCAGGGCTCGTATTCATGGGGCAAGAACCGCCTGGCGCTGTCCTACGGCAAGACCGTCGACGACGGCAACGGCCTGGGTTCCGCGGCCGACTACGAGAGTCGCGGCATCGCCTATTTCCGCACGATCAACGACAACCTCAAGCTGGTCGCCGAGCTGAACCGCTACCGGATCGACGGGCGCGACGGTGCCGCGCTCGACGAGGACACCGACACCGTGGCCCTCGGCGCCGTATTGAACTGGTGATACCGCTACTTTCGAAGGACCCCGCCGCGACCCAAGTAGGATAGGGGCCGCGGCGGCGCCCTTCGTAGAATGCTGGCGAGGCGGAACGACGGGGGAGCGGGCATGTACGAAGGGCAGGGGGAAGGGGTCTGCAGGGGCATGTCCAGCGCGCGCGACGTCGAAGTGGTGGCCCAGGACCTGGCGCGCCAGCTTATCCATCCGCACCTGGGCTTCGTGCTGTTCTTCTGTTCCGCGGAATACGACCTGCCGGCCCTCGGCGAGATGCTCGAACGCTACTTCGGCGGCATCGACCTGGTCGGCTGCACCACCGCCGGCGAGATCACTCCGGCGGGCTACGGGCGCGGCTGCGTCAGCGCGGTGGGCTTCGACGTGCGCAGCTTCGCCATCAGCAGCGCGCTGATCGACGAAATGGAGCGCTTCAGCCTGCTGGACGCGCAGCAGATGGTCGAGACCCTGGTGGCCGGCTGTCGCCGCGGCGGCCTGGCGCCGATCAAGGACCACAGTTTCGCCCTGACCTTGCTCGACGGCCTGTCCAGCCGCGAAGAGGTGGTGCTCGCCGCGCTTGGCGCGGCGCTCGGCGCGATCCCGCATTTCGGTGGCTCGGCCGGCGACGACCGGCACCTGACCCACACCCATGTCTACCACCAGGGCCAGTTCCATACCGGGGCGGCAGTGGTGGTGCTGGTCAACACCTGGCTGGACTTCGAGGTCTTCACCACCCATCACGTGGTGCCGCGCGCCGAAAAGTTGGTGGTGACCCGCGCCGACAGCGGCAGCCGGCGGGTCCACGAACTCAACGCCGAGCCGGCGGCGCTGGAATACGCCCGGCTGGTCGGGGTGGCGCCGCAGGCGCTGGATTTCGCCCTGTTCTCCGCGCATCCGCTGGCGGTGCGGGTCGACGAACGCTATTACGTGCGCTCGATCCAGCAGGCCAACGAGGACCTGAGCCTGACGTTCTACTGTGCGGTGGAGAACGGCATCGTTCTCACCGCGATGAGCACCGGCCCGCTGTTGCCCAACCTGGAGGCGCAGTTCCGCCGCCTCCACGAGCGCCTCGGACCGCCGTTGCTGACCATCGGTTGCGACTGCTTCCTGCGGCGCCTGGAGCTGGAGGTCGGCGGTGACACTCAAGCGACCGCCGCGTTTCTCCGCAGCCAGCAGGTGATCGGCTTCAACACCTACGGAGAGCAATTCAATGGCATGCATATCAACCAGACCTTCACCGGGGTCGCCATTGGCCGACCCCGCGGAGGTGTCCGTCGCTGAGCTGCAGGCGCGGGTCGTCGCCCTCGAAGAAGAGCGGCACAAGTTGCAGCGGATCAACCAGGCGCTGATCGGACGCATCGAGTCGAGCGCCGCGCAGAGCGACGAGGCCTACGGCGCCTTCCAGTATTCCGTGGTGCTGGCCGAGCAGGTCCGCGAGCGCACCGACGCGCTGAGCCAGACGATGCTCGAACTGAAGGCCAGCAACCAGTTGCTCAGCGACGCTCGCCTGCGTGCCGAGACCGCCCACCAGCATCTGCTCGACGCCATCGAAAGCATCTCCGACGCCTTCGTCCTGTTCGATCCGCAGCAACGCATCGTGCTGTTCAACGAGCGCTTCCGCGCGCTGTGGGTCGACAGCCGGGCGCGGATCGGTCCTGGCATGCGCCGCGCCGAACTGCACCGGCTGGCGCGCAGCGGCGGGCTGATCGTCGAGGAACAGCGCGGCGGCGACCAGCAGACCCTGTATCGCCTGCGCGACGAGCGCTGGCTGCGGATGAGCGAACGGCCGACCCGCGACGGCGGGCTGGCGGTACTCTACAGCGACGTCACCGAGATCAAGCTCAGCGAGACCGCGCGCCGCGAGCAGGCGCTGGCGCAGAAGTCGCACCTGTTGCAGCGGGCGGTGGACAACCTCTCCCAGGGCGTGGCGATGGTCGGTGCCGACGGCGTGCTGGAGTTGTGGAACCGGCGCTTCCTGGAACTCTGCGGGCTGGCGCCGATCGCCGGGCACCGGGCCTTCGCCGAAGTCATGGCGGAGAGCGAATTGCCGTTGCTCACGCCGTGCAGCCAGGACTCCCAGGGGAGTCCGCTGAGCGCCCGCGAGCAGCGCCTGTTCGATGGCCGGGTGCTGGAGATCCGTACCCATGCGCTGCCCACCGGCGGCTTCGTCAACACCTTCACCGACATCACCGAACGCTATCGCCACGCCGAGGCGTTGCGCGCCAGCGAGCGCTGGATCCGCCTGATCACCGACCAGGTGCCGGCGCTGATCGCCTATCTCAGCGACGAACTGGTCTACGAATTCACCAACAAGGTCTACGAGGAGTGGTACCGCTGGCCCAGCGGCTCGATGCTCGGCCGCTGCCTGCGCGACGTGCATGGCGCCGAGCACTGCCGGCGCCTGGAACCGTACTTCGAGCGGGCCCTGGCCGGCGAAAGCGTGACCTTCGAGATCGCCGAGACCGCGTTGTCCGGCGAGGAGCGCTACATGCAGCGCTCCTACGTGCCGAACCGCCAGGCCGACGGCCGGGTCGCCGGGCTGTTCGTGCTGATTCGGGATATCACCGAGCGCCGGCGGACCGCCGAGGCGCTGCACCAGGCCTACCAGAACCTCGAACAGCGGGTGCGCGAGCGGACCGCCGAGCTGACCACCCTCAACGACCAGTTCAAGCGCGAGATCCACGAGCGCAGCCAGGTCGAGGCGCGCCTGCGCGAGGCCAAGCGCGAGGCGGAACAGGCCAACCTGTCGAAGACCAAGTTCCTCGCGGCGGTCAGCCACGACCTGCTGCAACCGCTGAACGCCGCGCGGCTGTTCACCAGCGCCTTGCAGGAGCGCGGCAGCGCGGCGCGGGACAACGAGGCGCTGGTGAACAACATCAGCCATTCGCTGGAGGACGTGGAGAACCTGCTCGGCACCCTGGTGGACATTTCCAAGCTGGACGCCGGCGTGATCACCCCGGACATCGCCCCGTTCGAGCTTGGCGAACTGCTCGGCAACCTGGCCGCGGAGTACCGCCAGGTAGCCGCCAGCGAAGGGCTACGCCTGGACTTCGTGGCCTGCGGGGCGCTGGTCCGCAGCGACCAGCAACTGCTCGCGCGAATCCTCCGCAACCTGCTTTCCAACGCCATCCGCTATACCCCGCGAGGGCGCGTGCTGCTGGGTTGCCGCCGGCATCGGCAGCGCCTGTCGATCGAGGTCTGGGACACCGGGGTGGGCATCGCCGCCGACAAGCTCGGCGAGATTTTCCAGGAATTCAAGCGCGGCGAGTCGCAGCGTTGCCACCAGGACCGCGGGCTCGGCCTGGGATTGGCGATCGTCGACAAGATCGCCCGCATGCTCGGCCACCGGGTCCGGGTCGGCTCGCTGCCGGGTAAGGGCTCGTGCTTCGCCATCGAGGTACCGCTGGCCCGCCATGCCCCGCGCAGTCGCGCCGAGCCGCTGGCCAGCGCGGACGACCTGCGCGAGCGCCTGCGTGGTTCGCGGGTGTGGGTGCTGGACAACGATGCGGCGATCTGCGCCGGCATGCGCACGTTGCTCGAAGCCTGGGGCTGCCGGGTAGTGACGGCGCTGTCGGAGGAAGACCTGGCGCGACAGGTCGACAACTACCATGCCGAGGCCGACCTGCTGATCGTCGACTATCACCTCGACGACCAGCGCAACGGCGTCGACGCGGTCGCCGCGATCAACGCCCGGCGCGGCTCGCCGCTGCCGGCGCTGATGATCACCGCCAACTACAGCAACGAACTCAAGCAGCAGGTTCGCGAGCTTGGCCATACCCTGATGCACAAGCCGGTGCGGCCGATGAAGCTGAAGACCGCGCTCTGCCACTTGCTGGAGCGCGAAGCCTCGGTCTGATTCAGGCGCCTTCGCGTGCCGCGCGGCCCAGGCGCGGGGCGAGGATCAGGGCGATCCCGCCGAGCACCGCCAGGGTCGCCGGCGGCAATCGCGGGGCGAGCGGCTCGCCGAGCAGTAGGGCGCCGCAGAGGGCGGCGAGCACCGGCACGCTGAGCTGCACCGAGGCGCCCTGGATCGCCGTCAGCCCCGGCAGTGCGCTGTACCAGACGGCGTAGCCGAGGCCGGAGGCGAGGGCGCCGGAAAGCAGGGCATAGGCCAGCCCGGCGCCGTCCAGCCGCAACTGCCCATGGAATGCCAGGAGCAGCAGGGCGGCGAAGGCAAGGGCTCGGAGGAAGTTGCCGGCGCTGACCGCCAGCGGATCGCCGCCGCCGCGGCCGAGCAGGGTATAGAGGCCCCAGGCGAGGCCGGACAGGAGCATCAGCAGGGCACCGCCCAGCGGCGGCGCGCTGGCTCCGGGGAGCAACAGGAACAGCAGGCCGCCCAGGGCCAGCAGGAAACCGAGCAGCGCCTGTCCGCCCAGCCGTTCGCCGCGCAGCAGGCCGGCCAGCAGCAGGGTGACCTGTACCGCGCCGAATAGCAGCAGCGCGCCGGTGCCGGCGTCCAGCTGCACGTAGGCGTAGGAGAACGCGGCCGCGTAGACGAACAGCGCCGCCGCCCCGCGCCAGCCGCCGCGCGCGGGCGTGGCCGGGCGCCGGCGCAGATGCAGCAGGACGGCGAGCATGAGGGCGCCGGAGAAGAGACGCAGGGCGGTGAAGCTGACCGCGTCGATGGCGGTGTCCTTCAGCGCCGCGCGGCAGAGCAGCGAATTGCCGGCGAAGGCCAGCATCGCCAGGACAGTGAGCAGCAGGGTACGGCGGTCGGGCATCGGCGGGTCTCAGCGGCGCAGGTAGGCGGCGAAGTCGATGTCGCCGGCGCTGAGGATCGCCTGGACCCGGTTGTGTACCTTGAGCTTGCGCAGGATCGCCGAGACGTGCGCCTTCACCGTGGTCTCGGCGATGTCCAGGTTGTAGGCGATCTGCTTGTTCGACTCGCCCTTGGTCATCCGCTCCAGCACCAGCAGCTGCTTGCGGGTCAGGGCCTGGAGCAGTTCCGGGGAGATGCCGTGTTCTTCGTGGCCGCTGCGTCGCGGCGAACTCTTCTGGGTGCGGATCACGTCCGAGGGCAGGTAGACGTTGCCGTTGAGGATCTGCTCGATGGCTTCGGTCATCTGCGCGCGTGGCGAGGACTTGGTGATGAAGCCCACCGCGCCGTAGGTGATGGCCTGTAGCACCACCTGCTTGTCCTGCTCGGCGGAGACGATAACCACGGGAATGGTCGGGGCCTCGTTGCGCAGGTTCATCAGGCCGTTGAGGCCGTGCATGCCGGGCATGTTCAGGTCGAGCAGGATCAGGTCGAGGTCGTCGTGTTCCTGGGTCAGGCCCAGGGCGCTGTCAAGGTCGGCGGTTTCCATCACTTCGCTGCCGGGGAATCCGTCGGCGATGACATTGTGGATGGCCTCGCGGAACAGCGGGTGGTCGTCGGCGATCAGGATCTTGTACATGGCCTGCACCTCGTTATTGTCGTTATGGGCGGCTGGTGGCGGCTCGGGGCACGCGGGCGGATGCGAATGCGCTCACGGTAGCAGTCGTGGGCGCGATAGCCCAGCGGGCGGGCGTTCCGCCGCGCGCTGCCGGGGACGCGTCGCGGACGGTCGGCAGCCGGGTAGGCGGAGAAGGCGAACTCGGTACTGCGGCGGGACCGCCGCAGGGTAGTCGGGCGCTACGCGGGGCAAGGCAAGGCGGGGCATGGCGGCTTCTCGTCGTTTCTTCTTGTATGCGTCATTACAGGGCAGGCGCGCTGCTTTGGAAATTCGACGTCCGGAGGGGTGAACCAGTACCAAAGTAGCAGGACCAGGCGCTTGCGCAGCGCTCCTGCTGCATCGGCGGCGCCCGCAAGGGCGGCTGGAGGCGGGTGGCCGCGCAAAAGTAGCGGCCCGGCAGTACCAAGGTAGTAGCACGCCGTGGCTCCGCGCGTCCTAGCATGTCTCGACAACGACAATGGACAGGAGTCGCCGCCATGCGCATCGCCGTCACCCTGGTGTTGCCCATCCTGCTGATCCTCAGCCTGCTCGGGTTCGATTTCCTCTATTCCCGCCACCTCGGCCAGGAAAGACCTGCCGCCTGCGCCGTCGGACAGGCCTGTCGGATCGCCCCCTGAGCCACGCCATGGATGACCTGCGACCCGCCGGCCCGGCGGAGTACCGCTGGCTGCTCGCCGTGCAGGAGCGCGAGCGGCGCTTGCTGGCCCAGGCGGTGCATGACGATATCGGCCAGTACCTGACGGGTATCCGCACCCAACTGTTGTTGCTGCGCTGCACGGCAGGCGACGGGCAGCCGGCGCTGGCACGCCTGGAGCGCTACTGCCAGGGGCTGGACGACAGCTTCCGCGCGCTGCTGCGCGGTCTACCGCCGCCGGCCCTGCAACGCCAGTCGCTGGACGAGGCGCTGCGCGCCTGCGTGGCGGACTGGCAGGAAGGCCAGGGCATCGCCTGCGAGCTGCGCCTGGGCGGTCCGCTGCCGCCCCTGGATGCGGCGGCCGGGACCCATCTCTACCGCCTGTTGCAGGAGGCGCTGAACAACGTCGCCCGGCATGCCGGCGCCAGCCGCGTGCGGATCCGCCTGCAACGCCGTGGCGGCTTTCTCTACCTGAGCGTACGCGACGACGGTCGCGGCTGCGCGGCGGACCCGGCACCCGGCTTCGGCCTGGACTCGATGCGCCAGCGCGCGCGCTGCCTGGGCGCTGAACTGAGCCTGCGCAGCCGTCCCGGACAGGGCCTGGCGTTGCGCCTGCGGATGCCGCTGGAACGCGGCGACTGAGAGGAGAGGACGATGAAGATCCTGCTGGTGGACGATCATTTCGTGGTCCGCGAAGGGCTGGCCGCGCTGTTGCGCGGGCTGCTCCCCGACGTGGAGGTGAGCGAGGCCGGCGATGGCGAAGAAGCCTTGCAGGCGGTGCAGCGGGAAATTCCTTCGCTGGTCATCGTCGATCTCGGCCTGCCGGGCATCAGCGGCCTGGAACTGACTCGCCGGCTGCGCCAGCGCCTGCCGCAGTTGCGTGTGCTGTTCTTCAGCCTCCACGACGAACTGGCCCTGGTGCGCCAGGCGCTGGATGCCGGTGCCCGCGGCTACGTGACCAAGCGCGCGGCGCCGACGGTGCTGCTGGAGGCGATACGGCGAGTGCTCGCCGGCCAGCTCTATCTGGAGCAGCCCCTGGCCACGCGCCTGGCCTGCCAGTCGTGGGAAGAGCAGGGCGGGGCAGCGTTGCGCGGGCTGACCCGTCGCGAGTTCGAGATCTTCCGCCTGCTCGCGCGTGGCCAGGCCCTGCGCGAGGTGGCCGAGCACCTGGGGGTAAGCGCCAAGACCGTGTCCAACCATGTCAGCCTGCTCAAGCAGAAGTTGCAGGTGAGTACCCAGGCGGAACTGGTGCACCGGGCCATCGACAGCGGCGTGCTGCGGCTGGGCCTGCCGCTGCCGCTCGCCGAGGAGGCTCGCGGCAGCCTCGGCTAGGGGCGCCGTCGCTGCTGTCCGGCGCTTCACTGCCAGCCCGCGGGGCAATCCTTGCAACCCTGCATGTTGCTGCCCTGGAAGTTGCCGAAGCGCACCTTGCTGCCGCGCAGGTCGGCATCTTCCAGGTTGGCCTCGGCCAGCTTGACTTCCTGCAGGTTGGCGTCGCGCAGGTCGGCGCCCTTGAGATCGGCGCGGGACAGCCAGGTCATCTCCAGGTCGGCGGCGCGCAGCGTGGCCTGGTGCAGGCGGCCGCCGCTGAGACGGGCGAACTCCAGGTAGGCGGCGGTGAGGTCGGCGCCTTGCCACTGGGCGCCCTGGGCGAACAGGCCCCAGGCCTGGATCGCCACCGCCCTGGCGCCGGAGAGGTCGGCGCCGCGCAGGTTGGCTTGCTGCAGGCTGGCGCGGGTGAGGTCGGCACCACGCAGGTTGGCTTTTTCCAGGTTGGCCAGGTCGAGCCTGGCGTGACGCAGGTCGGCGCCGGAGAGATCGGCGCCGGCCAGGTCGATGCGGCCGAGGTCGAGGTTGCGCAGGTCGGCGCCGCGCAAGTCGGCCTTGGCGCAGCGCGCGCCGGGCTCCAGGCGGCAGCCGGCGATGACGCGGACGTCGTCGATGTCGTCGGCGGCCTGGGCCAGGCCGGCGCCGAGCAGGGCGGCGCAGAGGAGGAAGGTCTTCATCGGGATACTCCGCAGGCGGGGAAAGCCGCGCCTCGCAGGGCGCGGCGCGGGGATCAGCGGCTGGCGGTGCGGTTGTCCCAGCTGGGCAGCTTGAATACCCAGAAGGAACCGCCCTGGGCCACCGGCCGGGTCAGGTCGGCCATGTCGCCGCCCCACAGCGGCACGGCGCCGCCGTAGCCGACGGTCACGCCGAGGTACTGCTCGCCGTCCTGTTCCCAGGTGATCGGTGGCGAGACGATGCCGCTGCCGGTCTGGAATTTCCACAGCTCCTTGCCGCTCTTCGCGTCGAAGGCCTTGAAGTAGCCGTCGCCGGTGCCGGTGAACACCAGGTTGCCGGCGGTGGCCAGCACCCCGGCCCAGAGCGGCAGGTGTTCCTTGTGTTCCCAGACCACCTTGCCGCTGACCGGGTCCATGGCGCGCAGGCTGCCGACGTGGTCGTCGTACATGCGCTTGATCCGGAAGCCCATGCCCAGGTAGGCGCTGCCCTTCGTATAGCTGACCTCCTCGGTCCAGTAGTCTTCCTTCCAGTGGTTGGCCGGCACGTAGAACAGGCCGGTGTCCTGGCTGTAGGCCATCGGGTTCCAGTTCTTGCCGCCGAGGAACGGCGGCGATACTTCCACCGCCTTGCCATGCTTCTGCCCCGGTTCCGGCAGCGGCGGGCGCTGGCCCTCGCGCTCCACCGGGCGGCCGGTCTTCAGGTCGATGTGGCTGGCCCAGGTGATGTTGTCGACGAAGGGGAAGGCGTTCTGCAACTTGCCGTTGCTGCGGTCGACCACATAGAAGAAGCCGTTGCGGTCGGCGTGGGCGGTGGCCTTGACGATCTTGCCGTCCTTGGCCTTGTAGTCGAACAGCACCAGTTCGTTGTTGCCGGAGAAGTCCCAGGCGTCGTTGGGGGTGTGCTGGTAGAACCACTTCACCTCGCCGCTGCTCGGGTCCACCCCGACCTGGCCGGAGGTGTAGAGGCTGTCGTAGTCGTGCGGGTTGCCGCCCTTGGCGGTGCGCGCCCAGGTGTTCCACGGGCCGGGGTTGCCGGCGCCGACGATGATGGTGTTGGTCTCGGCGTCGAAGCTGGCGCTCTGCCAGGGAGCGCCGCCGCCGTGGCTCCACGACTCGACCTTGCCGGTCGGCGAGTTGCGATCGTCCGGCCAGGAGGGCGCCTTGACGTCGCCGGTCACCGTGCTGTCCTTGCCGTTCAGGCGGCCCATGTGGCCTTCGACGAAGGGACGCATCCAGATTTCCTCGCCGGTATCCGGATCGCGGGCGAACAGGCGGCCGACCACGCCGAACTCGTCGCCCGAACTGCCGTGGATCAGCAGGACCTTGCCGGTCTTGCCGTCCTTCACGATGGTCGGCGCGCCAGTCATGGTGTAGCCGGCGCCGTGATCGGCGAACTTCTTCTTCCACACCACCTTGCCGGTGTTCTTGTTCAGCGCCACCACCGAGGCGTCGAGGGTGCCGAAGAACACCTTGTCGCCATAGATCGCGGCGCCGCGGTTGACCACGTCGCAGCACGGGCGGATGTCGTCGGGCAGGCGGTGGTTGTAGGTCCACAGGCGCTTGCCGGTCTTCGCATCGAGGGCGAACAGCCGCGAGTAGGAGGCGGTCACGTAGATCACGCCGTCGCTGACGATGGCCTGGGACTCCTGGCCGCGCTGTTTCTCGTCGCCGAAGGAGTACGACCAGGCCGGGGTCAGCTTGAACACGTTGTCGGCGTTGACCTGCTTGAGCGGGCTCCAGCGCTGGGCGTGGGTGCCCATGCCGTACTGCAGCACGTCGCCGGTGGTCTTGTCGTCGTTGGCGATGTCCTCCCAGGTCACATCCTTGGCCAGCGCGGCGCCAGCGCTGCCCAGGGCGACGGCGAAGGCGAGGCAGTGCAGGCTCGGGCGCAGGAGGCCGGCAGGGGCGGGTGAGGTTCTTGTTGTCATGATCGGGTTCCCGTTTGGAGTGAGGGTCGAGAAACGGCAGGCCGCTGCTCGGGCCGCGGCGGCTTCATGGTGGAAGCGGGGCGCGCCGACGGGAACGGAAGATCGCCCGATTCGGCCGGGAAGACTTCCCGGACGGGGCATGACTTGGACTTGCTGCCAAAGCCCCGCGTAAGGCCTTCCGAGGCTCTACTCCGAAGGGAGTAGGCGAGGACGCCCAAAGCAGGATTCGGGCGCGCGGCGGAGCTTCCTAGGATGGCGATGAGCGCCGTTTGGCGCCCGTGCCTTGTCCTGTCTCCCCGGAGGAATGAAGTGATGAACAAGAACAACGCCTTGCGCGGCCTGCTGGTGCTGGCCGGTCTCAGCCTCTCGAGCCTGGCGCTGGCCCACGGCGATGTGACCCCCCAGGCAGTGGACACCAAGGGACTCGAGCCGCTGGGCAAGGAATGGCGCGACACCAACCCCTACCGCGAGCCCTACGCCAAGCACGACCTCGCCGTCGAGATCGGCGCCTCCGCCTACAACCAGAACTGCGCGCGCTGCCACGGCCTGGAAGCCAAGTCCGGCGGCATCGCCCCGGACCTGCGCCTGCTGGAGACCGGCGCCGAGGGCGACGAATGGTTCAAGGAGCGGGTCATCAACGGCGCGGTGCGCGATGGCGCGGTGTACATGCCGAAGATGGCCGACTTCATCAGCCAGGAAGGCCTCTGGGCGATCCGCAGCTATCTGGAAAGCGTGCACGTCGACGAGTGACGCGCCCGACCCTTCGCCGCCGACCGCGGCGGCCTTGCACGAGTCCGCCGCGCCACGGCGGAACGACCACACAGGAGAGCTTCGCCATGATCTACGCAGCGCCCGGAACCCCCGGTGCCGTCGTCACCTTCAAGCCTCGCTACGGCAACTATATCGGCGGTGAGTTCGTGCCTCCGGTCAAGGGCCAGTACTTCACCAACACCTCGCCGGTGAACGGCCAGCCGATCGCCGAGTTCCCCCGTTCCACCGCCGAGGACATCGACAAGGCCCTCGACGCCGC